>NZ_JALQEK010000012.1:0-119842 GCF_023630765.1 Caballeronia sp. ATUFL_F2_KS9A
CGCCGCGCCGGAGCGCCAGCCGCCCCGCCGCGCCCCCCGCGCCGCCCGGGGGGGGGGGGCCCCCCCCCCCCCCCCCCCCCCCCCCCCCCCCCCCCCCCCCCCCCCCCACGACCGCCGACGACGCGAGCCGCCAGAAATCGTAGGGATCCGGGCCGCGCAGTTCGTCGAGGCAGGCGTCGAGGCGCGCGAAGGTGTCGGCGGAGCCTTCGGCCGGTCCGCGCAAGAGTTTCAGCAACGTTTCCTCATAGCGCGCCCGCGTATGCGCGAGCCGCTCGGGCGCGATGCCGCGCAGCGTCGCCGGCGCGATCGCGCGGCCCGCGAGGGCGAGGTCATCGTAGGAAACCGGCGCGATGCGCGTATGCGATGCAAGCAACGCATGCAGGCCGCGATAGTGATCGAAGAGCGCCGTCGAGCACGAGAGTTCGCGCAGATTGCGCCGCTCGACCGCGCCGCGAAAAACCGTGATCGCATCGGCGATGCGTGCGTGGCTACCTTCCGATTCCTCGCCGAGCGGCGCGACGAGCGTCAGCGCCTCGGCGAAGCGCTGCGCGGGAAGCCACCCCGCCGAATGCAGCGCGGCGATCGCGCGCTTGAGCGCCGCCCCGGTTTCGCCCTGACGCTGGAACGCGTGCAGCGCGTCGGTCAGCGCCATTTCTGCGAGTCGCACCGATCCGCCGCGCGGATTGGGCAAGGCTTCGTACGGAACGGGCAGATCGGGACGAGATGTCATAACAAGCGCTCACAAGCCGGTTCGCGGGCGCGGCGATGGAAGGCCGCCGTCACCCGCCGTTTAAATGCGTCATCGACAGGCGGGAGACGGCGTCGCCGCGCCTGCTTCAAGCGTATGCCTTAACGGGCCGGTGCGGGAACCGAACCTGCAAAGGCTTTTCGCATCTTTGTTCGCCAACGTCGGTCGACGCCGGAATCGCCGCAACGAACTCATCTGACGCTGCAAAATCCGAAAAATCGGACGGGCCGCCCGACGGCGGCCCATGCGTGGCACGCGCCGTCAGCGACGTACGCGGTCCGCAAAAAACGCGCGCCGCATGACGCGAGTCATGCGGCGCGGCAGAACGACAAGATCAGATCTGGACCATCTCGAAATCTTCCTTGCGGGCTCCGCATTCGGGACAGGTCCAGTTGATCGGAACGTCCTCCCAGCGCGTGCCCGGCGCGATGCCCTCGTCAGGCAATCCCGCCTCCTCGTCGTAGATCCAGCCGCAGATCAGGCACATCCAGCTTCTGTATTCCATACTTATGCCGAGTCGATTGGTCGTTTAAAAATAGGACATGATGGTACCGTGTTGCCGTGCCGATGCCTAGCAAGCCGCCCGCCTGCGGTGCGCGCATCGTGACATGGGTCGAAACGGCCGTCACGCCGGGTCCGGTGAAGAAGGCTAGCGCACCGGAAAAAAGTGCGCAAAGAAACATTCCTGGCGGCGTTAGGCCGCATAATCAGACATGACCGAGCGGGCATTCGCTCACGCGCCGAGGCGCGCACGAGTTCGCTTAGAGCCGATCGTCCATCCAAGCAATCCAATACCATAATGTCCGTTTTTGCCATGACCGGCGATTCCCCACCGATCGTACTCACCTTCGGCCTTTCCGATCCCACGGGCGGCTCCGGCCTGCAGGCCGACTTGCTGACGCTCGCCAGCATGGGCTGTCACGGCGCGACCGTGCTGACGGGCTACGCGGTGCGCGATTCCGCGACCTGCGATGAAGTGACGGGCCTCGATCCGGACACCGTCGCGACCCAGGCGCGCATGTTGCTAGAGGACATGCCGGTCGCCGCCTTCAAGATCGGCGCGGCGACGCGCGCGGAGCTCGTGTCCGCCATCGCCGAAGTCGTCTCCGATTACGACGACGTGCCGCTGATCCTCGCGCCCGATTTCACGCTCGACGACGAACACGTCCTGTCCGCCGATGAACTGCGCGAATCGCTCGCCGATCTGCTCGTGCCGCAGACCACCATGCTGATTGCCGATCACGCCACGCTACTGCAACTCGCGCAGCCCGACAGCGACGCGGAATCGCCGACGCTCGATTCCGCGATTTCCCACATTCTGGCGCAGGGCTGCGAGTACGTGCTCGCGATGGAAACCGGCACGCATCGTCACGTCAACACGCTCTACAGCGAAGAAGGGCTCGTGCGACAGGACACGTGGGAGCGCAGCGTGCAACGCATCATGGGCCTCACCGATACGCTCGGCTCGGCGGTCGCCGCCCTGCTCGCCAACGGTCAGGAACCTGCCGAGGCCGCGCGTGAGGCGCAAGAGTATGTGTTTCAGGCCGCGCGCGCCGCGTTCCGGCCCGGCATGGGCGCGTATCTGCCGGATCGCTTTTTCTGGGCGCGCTCGAACGATGCAGACGAAGAAGGCGACGCATCCGCGCTGCCCGACGATCCAACGGGATTGCCCGGAGAAGCCCGACACTGACACACAACAAGAAGGGAGGCGACGCGAGCGCATGCCATACCGACTGCCCCATCTGCACAAGCCCGGCCCGCAAGGCGCGATCCGCATCGGCTGCGCGGGCTGGGGCCTGTCGAGCGGTGTCTCCGCGAGCTTTCCGCATGAAGGCACTCATCTCGAACGCTACTCGCACGTTCTGACGTGCGTCGAGATCAACTCCAGTTTCTACAAGCCGCATCGCGAGCAGACCTACGCGAACTGGGCGCACAGCGTGCCCGAGTCATTCCGGTTCTCGGTCAAGCTGCCGAAGGCGATCACGCACGACGCGCGTCTCGTCGATATCGAATCGCTGCTCGACGACTTTCTCCGCGCGGCCGGCCAACTGGGCGACAAGCTCGGATGCTGGCTCGTGCAATTGCCGCCGAGCCTGCCGTTCGATCACGACATCGCCGACGCGTTTTTCAGGGCGCTGCGCGAGCGCACGACGTTGCCGGTCGCGTGCGAGGCGCGCGAACATAGCTGGTTCACGACGCACGCGGCAGCGTTGCTGAAGTCGCATCACATTGCATACGTCGACGCCGACCCGATTCCCGACGAATGCGAGATCAAGCATCGCGCGGACGCATCGCTCGTGTATGTGCGGCTGCACGGCTCGCCCGAGTTATACAGGTCTTCGTACGACTACACGTATCTCGACGAACTCGCGCGCACGCTGCACAACCGCGCGAAGAAGACGGCCGAAGTCTGGTGCATCTTCGACAACACCGCCGAGGGCCACGCGCAGCCCAACGCGCTGCATCTGATGGAGCGGCTGCGGATTCATCACAAGGTCTGAAGTTCTTTTTGGAGGTTCCTCAGATGCTCAAGCTGCTTGCGGCCACGCTCGCCGCGTCTTGCATTTTCACGGCCACGCCGGCACACGCTCAGAACGCCACGCCCGCCGGCGATGGCACGTTCCTGCTGACGATCTTCCTCAAGCACGACGAATCGAAGACGCTGCCCCAGATCAATCAGCAGTTGAAGGAGCAAGGCTACTTCAAGCAGTTTCCGCCGCCGGGCGTCGAAGTGGTGTCGTGGTACGTGATGATGGGAATCGGTCAGGTCGTCACGTTGCGCGTACCCGCCGACCGGTTGCGCGAAGTCAACCGCGCGATCGAAAGCACCGCATGGGGCGGATATCGGACGGAGTTCTATCCGACGTACGACTACAAGGCCGCCGCGCAGAAGTTGCGCGAGGAAATGAACAAATAGTCCGGACGAAAAAAAACCCGCATCGCTGCGGGTTTCTTCTTTCGGCATGACGCGAGCCTCTTTCGAAGCCCGCGCCGATGTAATCGGCTTTCGCCAGATTACATGTCCATGCCCATGCCGCCCATGCCGCCGGGCATGCCGCCAGGCATCGGAGCATCTTCCTTCGGCAGTTCGGCGACAGCTGCGTCGGTCGTCAGCAGCAGGCCAGCCACCGATGCCGCGTTTTGCAGCGCCGTGCGCGTCACCTTCGTCGGGTCGACGACACCGGCTTCCACCAGGTCACCGTACTCGCCGGTTGCCGCGTTATAGCCGTAGTTGCCCGTACCTTGAGCAACTGCTGCCACCACGACCGAAGCTTCTTCGCCGCCGTTCGTGACGATCTGGCGCAGCGGCTCTTCCATGGCGCGCAGGACGATCTTGATACCGGCGTCCTGGTCCGCGTTCGCGCCCTTCAGGCCGTCGATCGCCTTGCGTGCGCGGATCAGCGCAACGCCGCCGCCTGCCACGATGCCTTCTTCCACAGCTGCGCGCGTTGCGTGCAGTGCGTC
Source organism: Caballeronia sp. ATUFL_F2_KS9A (assembly GCF_023630765.1). NCBI lineage: Bacteria > Pseudomonadati > Pseudomonadota > Betaproteobacteria > Burkholderiales > Burkholderiaceae > Caballeronia > Caballeronia sp. ATUFL_F2_KS9A. Next base: position 4,214 of record NZ_JALQEK010000012.1, read on the forward strand.
TTCGACACGTGCCTTCTTTTCCTTCATTTCGACTTCGGTCGCAGCGCCGACCTTGATCACCGCAACGCCGCCGGCCAGCTTGGCCACGCGCTCTTGCAGCTTTTCACGGTCGTAGTCCGACGTCGCTTCTTCGATCTGCTTGCGCACTTGCTTCACGCGCGCTTCGATGTTCACGGCTTCGCCAGCGCCGTCGATGATCGTCGTGTTTTCCTTGCCCACTTCGATGCGCTTCGCCTGGCCCAGTTCAGCCAGCGTTGCCTTCTCGAGCGTCAGACCGGTTTCTTCCGCGACGACTTGACCGCCGGTCAGGATCGCGATGTCTTCCAGCATGGCCTTGCGGCGGTCGCCGAAGCCCGGAGCCTTGACAGCAACCGTCTTCAGGATGCCGCGGATGTTGTTGACGACCAGCGTAGCCAGCGCTTCGCCTTCGACGTCTTCAGCGATGATCAGCAGCGGACGGCCAGCCTTCGCGACTTGTTCCAGAACCGGCAGCAGATCGCGGATGTTCGAAACCTTCTTGTCGTGCAGCAGCACGAACGGGTTTTCGAGGACGGCGACTTGCTTGTCCGGGTTGTTGATGAAGTAGGGCGACAGGTAGCCGCGGTCGAATTGCATACCTTCGACGACGTCCAGCTCGTCTTGCAGCGACTTGCCGTCTTCGACGGTGATGACGCCTTCCTTGCCGACCTTGTCCATCGCTTCAGCGATGCGCTCGCCGATCGACGTGTCGCTGTTCGCCGAGATCGAGCCGACTTGCGCGATTTCCTTGTTCGTCGTGCAGGGCTTGCTGATCTTGCGCAGTTCTTCGATTGCTGCAGCCACGGCCTTGTCGATGCCGCGCTTCAGGTCCATCGGGTTCATGCCCGATGCGACGTACTTCATGCCTTCGCGAACGATGGATTGCGCGAGCACGGTAGCGGTCGTGGTGCCGTCACCTGCGTTGTCGCTGGTCTTGGAAGCAACTTCCTTGACCATTTGCGCGCCCATGTTCTGGAGCTTGTCCTTCAGTTCGATTTCCTTCGCGACCGACACACCGTCCTTCGTGACCGTCGGGCCGCCGAAAGAGCGCTCGAGCACGACGTTGCGGCCCTTCGGACCCAGCGTGACCTTGACCGCGTTGGCCAGGATGTTCACGCCTTCGACCATCTTGGCGCGTGCGGAATCGCCAAAAGTGACTTCTTTAGCTGCCATATCCAAACTCCTTGATTCGATTCGGTTTGCTGGCTTCGCTGCGGCGCTCGGAGGAGCGGCTCAGGCAGACGAAGCCGAACGTGCAGGAAGGATGCTTACTTGACCAGAACGGCCATGATGTCTTCTTCGCGCATGACGAGCAGTTCCTGCCCGTCGACCTTGACGGTCTGGCCAGCGTACTTGCCGAACAGAACACGGTCGCCGACCTTCACGTCCAGGGCGATTTGCGAGCCCTTGTCATCGCGCTTGCCCGGGCCGATGGCCAGGACTTCGCCTTGGTCCGGCTTCTCAGCGGCTGCTTCAGGGATCACGATGCCCGATGCGGTCTTGGTTTCCTGGTCCAGACGTTTGACGATGACGCGATCGTGCAAAGGACGAAGGTTCATACACACTCCTCTCTTGATTGAGACTGAAAACGCGGGAAAACCCGTCCTTTGAGAAGGATCTCGCCGGACGGCAATCTTGTTAGCACTCTCGTGCAGTGAGTGCCAATTATATGGAGCGACTTTGACAATTTCAAGGACGCAAAGGCCGGGAAAACGCTTAAGCAGCTTGATGTCGAAGTTCACCCAACATTGAATTGCGTTCGTCGAACGTTGAACCGCTAAACCGCGAGCACACCGTTTCTTACGGCGCAGAACTTCCAACAGATCAGCGGCTTAGGATGGCGGGACGCGACTTCCAGCCCGGGCCATCACTGCGTGCGGACCCGCTGAAGAACCAAAATGAAACGACTCGCCCACGCGAAGAGATGTTCCTTCAAACTTAGGTGTTTACCCTTCCTCGAGCCGTCTCATCCATTGACGTTTGCCATCAAAGATATGAAGGTAACTCCAACGCAGTCGGCATCATTGGAGAATCGGGAGCGTCACGAAGTGCGGATTCGATGGATCGAACGTCGCTACGCGACCCGTTGCCGCCGTTCGCCAATCGGACGCCTTGTTGGCCGGCATTGTCAGCGGAGCGGACGTTCGAAGACCCGATGCATCGGTGCTTCAATGCGAGATCCGCCCACGTCGAACTTTGTTAGCCAGCAACGCGTCCGGAGCGATCAGAAACTTTGGGGCGGCCCGCGACAAGGTTCGCGTTCCTATGCGAGCGCTTTGCGCGCGAAAATTCGGCATGTTTCTCGACGCGGACGTGGCAATCCGCATTCGCCCCAAATTCCGATCGACCATTTCCTGAACCTCGCAACTGCTGAGTCTTCCCTTGGTGCGCGCGTCGTCGTCCGCGAAACGCTGCATTTCAAACTCGAACGTAGATCGACTTTGCAGAATGCCGTAACCTCTCTGCTAAAGCGGCGAAGCCAGCCCGCCGTCTGATCGCTGGCGCGCCGTACCTCAATGCCAGTTCCTGTGCGATGGTCATGCGCGAATTCAACGTTCAATTTGACACCGACGACACCCGGGTCCACTGCGTCTGCTACCTAGTTTGTGCAACGCTAGTGTCGTACGGACTGACGCAATCATGGTCACTTCCCCACTTAGTCGAATCTACGCGCCTGTGGCAGGCACGATCGACAACATCCTTTGACTGGCTGACCCGCATTCAGCTCGGCCAACTCGCATTGAAACTCTGCAGACAACACGTCAAACAACGGCGACGCTGCCTCCAAGTCGAAAATGTTTTCACTGAAACACTTGCGTTGGATTTAACGAGCGCCGACGTGGGTGAGTTGTGGGCACGCTGTCGTGACGCGATCCGACCGCAATAGTAATGATAAGGGCACGCATAAAGAACAATGACCGGCCCATTCGCGGGCCACGCACGTTTACGCTTGCTCAAGCGATACCGACTCTAGGATCAGCTCGAATTCCTTGACCAAGTCTGGATGATGAGTTAACAGATACCGCATTATTCCTTCATTCTCGAGCAGTTTTGCCAGGTAACCGCGAGCCAGCACCAGGTTCAATACGTCCTGCCCGAAACTCTGTTCTGCGAGCTTATACCTGCTTTGCAGATTGCTCATTTCGCGCTCCATCTTCGCGATTTGCTCCTCGCTCGCCATAACGCGGCGAGGACGTCGCTTCCCTTCGACCAGCCGATCGGTCGGCGTCGCGGCCAGCAGAGCTTCTGCATAGGCAGCAGTAATATTGTTTGCAGCTAGCATGAGCTCAATGCACTCCACCTGTCGCGTTGGCTTCATTCTCCGAATCACGCGGGAGAGGCTTGGAGAAAATTGTTGGTCTTTGAGAAGGTCGATCGCCTCAGGACAGATTCCGTCCAACAAGGTCGCCTTGCTGATAATATGAGACAGATTGACGCCAAGTGCCTTAGCTAAGCGCTCGGGCGACGCACCTCTCTCCATCGCTCGTCTAATCATGTAATGTTCTTGTAGGGCAGATAGCCGATTCACCCGATTGTTATAGGTGTAACCTTCGTCATCGGTTGATACCAAACACGCCGCATGAGAAATACCAAGCGTTCGCAACGCTATAAGTCGCAGATGCCCGTCTAAAAGAACGAAGCCACCGAGGTTCTTGTCCTCGGGCATGACTGACAGCGGCTCAATGAGGCCGACCTCTTGGATTGATGAGACAATCTGCTTGAACTTCCTTGAATTTGCAAGTCCAGCACTTGGCTGTCTCGAAGGTAAGACCGATTCTAACGGAGCACTTATCGGCTCCGGAATGAAACCCAGTTGAATTCGGCTCATGCTGCACTCCCGGGCCATACTCGGTCTGCCAAGTATTTGGGTAAAGAACTGATTGCTTCAGCGCGCAACAGATTCACAAAATTCTCTTCCGCGAATAGTTGACGCAGCGCTCCGACAATGAAAAGCAGTCGCTGCTGCGTGAAGTCTGCCTTTCTCACGAGCGCCTTCTGGCGTTTTGCCTCGTTTTGATACGTTCTGACTAGTCCACTCGCCGTCAGCGACGATCTTTTTCCTGGGGGTTTATGAACAATGGACCTACCGAGTAATTGCCGCTTCTCAATCACATGACGAGCTCGGACTAGTTGCCTTCCGCGAAGCTGCCCGTTCTCGTAAGCTTCCTGAAGCGCACTTTGGACAGCGTTATCATCGTCGCCCGCACGGACGATCGACAGCGCAGCATTCAGCGGAATCGCGCCACTCTCCACCGATACGAGCAGCCGCTCCTCGCCGTACTTGAGCAATGTCAAGATTCCCTGGATGTAGGATGCAGTTAAACCCGTTTTTTCGGAGATCGCTTTCGCTGCATATCCTCTTTCAGCCAATTGTCGGATACCGAAAAGAAGTTCAAGTGGACGGTATTGGCGACGCGCGATGTTTTCCGCAAGACTCATGATAAGCGCGTCCTCATCGTCGACATCGACCACTAGAGCAGGAATCTCGCGCTCTCCCAACGAGGTGAACGCGGTCAGGCGTCCCTCCCCACAAATGAGAATGAAGCGCTCAGTGCCGTCTGATGCAATCCGTGACGTAACAACGATCGGCTTCTTGAGTCCAATTGCCTGAATGTTCCCGACGATTTCTTCGAATATCCGACTGTTACGCTCACGGTGATTGATTATCTCGATCCGGTCGATCGGGATTGCCCGAATTTCGAGTGGATGCACGCATGTATTCATGCTACTCTCCGTAGGCGCGCACGTTCAGCCATGCGATAAAGATAATCGAGTGTATCGAAGCGATACGTTTCGAGCTCCACGGAGTTTCGTTCGGTTAGTTGGATGTCGCGTTGTCCAAAGTCAACCCGCGGCAGTAGATAATAGTCGTGTGGTGTTTCGTTCCCGTCTTTCATTCTTACGGCAACCGTTATGTCGGGAAGCAAGCTTGCATCGAATCGAACTTTCCATCTACGTTTCGCCAAGCCTATGTGCTGACAACGCGCCAAGACAATCGAAACGGTGAATTCTCGAATGATGTACAGCACATCGGTGGCAGGATCCCGTACAGTCTCGCCGCCAATCTCGGCGATCAATCGCTCCGTTTCATTTACTATCTCCGGATGCAGTTTGCGAAGAAGTCGGTTTATCTCAACGTATTGATAGTCTCGGTCCGGCGTGAACCCTACCGCTTGATACGCTCTAACTAGACTGCCAAAACGGTAAGAGTAGACAGAAGAAGACGGCATTCCTTCGGTTTCATCAATCACCATTCCAGAAAGAAAGCCGCGTGATTGATAGAGTTCCTTTAGACGCTCCAACAATTCGTCGCTGGAGTACCGATGCGCACGGGCTCGCATGATTCCTTGAGCTACGTAGAATATGTCTGGTGACAACACCGGCTTAAACGCCCCGTCTTTCCTGATCCACATTTCGGGCGGATTGGCCACCCTAAGCTTTTTGAGTTTAAATGAAACCCTGTTGTAGATATTGTTGCCGATATACTTTTCATTGGTGAGGACCTCGTGTACCGTGGCCCTGCTCCACACACGATCGAGATCGGTCCGGACATTCATCGAGTTCAATCTCGCCGCGATATGGGCTTCGGACAGAGATTCCTCGATGAACCACTGATAGATCAAGCGAACGATTCCGGTCTCGCTTTCAGGGCCTGGCATCAAGACGACACGGTCGGTCTGCAAGCTCTTACGTTCGCCGCGTGCAAGTTCCGACTTGACCAGTCCACCTTGGTCGAGGAGAACTCTTCTTAGGCCGAAGCCGGCCGGCCCTCCTTGTCGAAAGCCGAGCTCGATCAATCGACACTGACCGGCGAACACTTTCGTTGACAACTCCCGACTGTACTCTCCGGCCATGGCCCTTTTGACACCTTTGACGATGGTCGATACAGGAGATCCGTCGTTCTCGAATTGTTCGGCACAGTAAACAACATTGATGCCAGCGCGTCTGCACACATACTCGTAATAGGCACTCTCATCTGCATCTTGAAAGCGTCCCCAGCGGCTGACGTCGTATACGAGTATCACTTGGAAGTCGGCAGCGCGTGTTTCCACGTCATAGATCAGTCGCTGCAGTGCTGCGCGCCCGTCTAACCTAAGACCGCTCTTGCCCTCGTCTGCATAGGTCGCAACGATCTTGAGACGATGCTGATTTGCGTAGTCTCGAATCTTCGATCGCTGGTTCTCTGTCGAATACTGCTGGTGTTCGGTCGACATGCGAACATACTCGGCAGCTCTTGTGTGGGGGCCGCCTTCAAACACCGTTGGTTTAGAATCGCCTGCCATTCTTGCCACCAGTCCGATGACCCGCTTCATGTGTGCCGTAGAGTTCGTCCGAGCGAACTGTTAATTGACGCCCTACGGACCCGAGCGCCTCGCGTCGGACTCAGAGTAACAGCGCGTAACGTTAGCCGGCACGAGTCATCTATTTACAATCTATCCGCAAGAGGTCCCTCCGTGGCCTTCAGCACTGTGAGTTGGACGATCCACGCGTTCATCTTTGAACGCAACGAGTTGGAGACGGCCGTCAATATGTAGGTGCCCGATCGTAAGTCGGAGTCGAGCGCCCACACGTCCATCTTTGCGCCGGCACGATCTGATGTGCGCTTCTTCTGTTTCTCACGGTTGCGAACGACATATAACGGATTTTTCTGCCGATAAGACTTCCAATAATCGGGATTGCGCGCTCGCCAGTCTGCACTAGCCCGCAGCTGATTCTCCCGATAGTCGCTGTCAGACCGCAGGCGCTCTTTCTGCCAGAGCCTTCGCCGCGTGAGCTGACATTCGTGACTGGAGCAGTACCGCTGATTGGGGGATTGCGGCCGTACTTTGAATCGTCCTTTGCAACTCCTGCAGCGACGGAAGACATCCATTTTTCGCTCCCAGAGTCAGATTCATGCGCTTGGACTCGGGCCGATGGACCAACTACGCGTTTAGCGGCCGGACGTGGTGCTGGCTCACTTGCCAACAGATTTCTGACTGGCAAACTTCGAAAACCGTGAGATTTCGTCTGCACCTAAGCTCAAGACCCTTCCCGCGTGTGGTTTTGCCCAGGATGCGACATGCTAATCCACAAGATGATCTCGTCTTTCTACCACCAAGCTTTTGAAGACCTTCGACAACGGTGCAGCCGTGGTCGCACCAGCGGCGCGAACGGCCGCTCTGAACGAAATTCCAGCCCTATCAATGTCAGCTTTTAAGGATTCTTCGAGGACCGCTTTTGGCCGGTAGCCGCCAAGAGATCGGCGGGGGATAACGCTCGTGATCAGCAAGGCCCGGAGTGTATAGTTCCTCATGGACGTTGTCTTTGGGTAACTCCTCCAGACTGTCACCGGTCGCTGCGCAATGCGGGCGACTGCGATAGTCGAATTCAAGATCAAGAATGCACGTCACAGCCGGAGCGCCGATATGAACGAGCATGATCTCGCTTTGCCGTTCACCCCAAACTTGCTCGTTCGAGCGAGCAACGACACGAGAAAGCGTCCGACGCTCTTTCGCGAGGTTCTTGCCGGTGTTCAAGCGATTGAGCATCCGAATGGGCCTGTCGTAGTGCGTGTCTCGGACATTCCCGAGCCGCACAGAACAGCGTTCAAGACTGCGTTACGTGACCTTGGCCGTCCGGCAATAGACAGCGAAGGCGAATTGGCCTTCTTTCGCGACTGGTGTGACTGGGTGGATGGGAAGTTGCAGCGAAAAACTGCTAATCAAACAGCTACAGGCTCTCAATGTTGAATTAATGACAGCAGGGCTGTCCCAAGTGAACGGGTTGCCACCGCAATTGCCTCACTATGCTTTGCACCCGCGTATGGCTTGCTTCATCCACCTTATGCCGTTTCACGACGATACTGAGAATCGCACTGGAGTGACTTATGAGCGTCAACGCAACCCTTGCGCGGTACAAATCTGAAGGCTCCAAGGAGCCATCTTGGCACTTGTATGAAGATGTATTTGAGACAGGAGTCGTCTACTTACAATTACAAGGCGTTGCGATCGACTTCACGACGATTGCTGACGCGGAGCACGGACTTGGCACCGTCGTGCTTCGCTTGCCTGTGCATACTGCTCAACAGCTTGGTCTGCATACGCCCGTACCGGCTGATCTGTGGGCGAAAGCGTGTGACGCCGACAAATGATCCGTTGCAAGACGTCCGACAGGCACAACGGCTTTCAAGCGATGCAGGCTCTCGACGTGGCGCCAATCCTAGCTGTAGAGGTCTTCGTCGATCGAACAAGTGCCAAAGCGTAGTCGCGGGTTGCGCAAAGTCCGCATGGCAAGCCACGTAAGCGTCAGTTGCATGCCCCCCGCAACAGGGACGGCGCTTATCGATTCTATCCACGAAGGTGCAATGTATAGCACATGTTATACACGGAGCCGCGCCGTTCACTCGTTAATTCAAAATATTGCTTGAAAAGTAGATAAAAATTTACTACTGTCGGGAAAGCACAAAGCGAGGCCGCAATGACTCCATTCGGACGGCTGCTCCGGGCTTTTCGGTACGATCTCGGGTTGGCACAAGGCGAGTTCGCCCGGCGCCTGGGCTACCGTCAAAGCTACATCTCTGCAATCGAAAGAGGTGGCAGGTTACCAAAGGACGAGAAGCTGGTCGACGCAGCGATTTTGGCGCTCCGCCTGGACGCGAACAGTGAAATCAAGCTCAGACAGGCGTTTCGATTGTCCCAGCCATCTGAACTTCCACCCCCGGGTACGCCATTTTTTGCATACGATTTATGCCCGCAGATCTCCGACGTGATGCCCAAGCTCACGATGTCGGACGTCGAGGCAATCAAGACTGTACTCGCTGAGATCCAACGAGAGCAAACGAACCGCTCAAATGACTTGAACCTCGTCGAACATCTATCGAAGGAGGTTTGCGATGAATAAATAAAAACGCCGTCAAATCCCGGAGGGACTGACGGCGCCGTGGTATCTGTCGATACGCACCCTAGACAAGTTCAGTATCGGCGACGCCTGTCGGCATGTCAAGCCCTCCTCTCCCCGTCCTTTTGTGGACGCGCGGACTCATTCCAGGAGAGGCAAAATGCCAAATGCTCGGAAGGTCGTCACTCGCTCGCCACATCGGCGCGTGGGTTTTGTCGCATGTCCGTGGTTTCAGTCTCATCCAGTCGAATACGAGAGCTTGCTGGAGCGGGACTTCATTCAACTAGCATTGCTTGAGCACACGCTTACCTCGATCACTCACCAACCTTTCGTGATTGATTTGGGTGATCTTGGACGCTACACACCCGACTTCTTACTGACTGGAATGCAGTCCACGATCGTTGTCGAAGTGAAGCCGTCAGAATTCTGCTTCAATGCGAGAAATGGTCCCCGCTTGATCAAAGCCGCTCAAGTTCTCAAAGATAAGAACTATCGTTTCCTAGTCGCAACTGAAAAGGTCATTCGCGAAGACGATCGCCACGAGCGCGCCGCTATCCTCTTACGGCATGCTCGCAGTCACATACCGAGCGATATTTCAGGCAAAATCGTCAAGATGGCCGCCAACTTCCAGAGCGGCATCACAATTTCCTCGCTTGCGGCCCTTGCTGAAGTTCCGACGTCAGTGGTTTTAGCATTGATCGGACGAAGACTTCTGCGCATTACTCGATCACTTAGATGCTCCAACGAAACCGTAGTCTACTCTCCGGGAGTGAACCGTGGGCGTCTATAAATTGGACAAAGACTTGGTTTTGCGACTGGGCGAAGCGCAATGGGCAGTCCAGCGAATACTTGATGACCGTTATGTGCAACTCGAGAACCTTTCCACCGGTAGAATTCGCAAAGAACGAATCTCGAAACTTTGCGACGACATCGCAAGCGGAAATCTTCAGGTAATCAGCGGACGAGCTTCCACTGCACCGATTTGCCATGCCGACGGCAGGAGAGTCGTTTTTTGCGCAGACTCATTGCCAGAGCGGCATCGTGCGGCTTATATACGTGCGAATGATTATGTCAGAGCGATGCATAAGCGCGGCATTAGCCTTGGCCAGCGAAAACGCATCGCTGAAGCGCTTGCGGCTGTAAGTGAGGCGCTTCGCGATAGTCACCCGCCCAAAGCATCGACTGTTATGCGGTGGATGCGAATTTACGATCGGAATGATCGAGATCACTTGTCGCTCGTTCCAAAAACCCCTCTTCGAAAGCGCTCCAAAGTCATCGGCGACGACGTTCGAACAGTCGTTGCAGAGGTGCTGCGACGGTACTATTTCATTCGAAACGGTTGCACGATTAAAACCGCGCATGACCGCGTCTTGCAAGCGCTCGAACGTCTCACCGTCGAAAAAAAGGAACACATCGCTACCCGCTCGGTAATCAGCTTGTCCACGGTGCGTCGAATCGCGTTGGAGACGCCTCCCTTTTACCGCGACCGAGCAAGGCTAGGTACAGCAGAAGCAAGGGCAAAGTGGCGTCTTTCGAAGCCCGGTTTGATTGCGACTCGGCCGCTGGAACGCGTAGAGATGGACCATACCCCTCTTGACCTCTATGTAATTGACGACGTGCATGGCATACCGCTCGGCAGGCCCACCCTCACACTGATGGTCTGCACTTATAGTGCGTACATAACGGGTTTCTACATCTCCTTCGAAGGCGAGTCACTGGCACGTATAGTCCGGACGATCAAGATTGCCATACAACCGAAAGATGCGATAACTTCTGCGGCAAAGCTAAAAAATCGCTGGCATGCCGAGGGGCTCTGGGAAACCTTGGTTGTGGATAACGCGGCGGCATATCACTCGTCTAAACTCAAGGAGATAGCGAACGACCTTGGCATCAACGTCGAAAACTGTCCGGTTCGAATGCCTTGGTTCAAGCCAGTAGTCGAGCGTTATATTGGGGAAGCTTGCCGACAGCTTCCGCCGCAAGGACGACCAAGGCCTGCTGGACGAAATGCCGATCCGATCGACCCTAATGTGACGGCGTGTGTAACCTTCAATGACCTTTGTGAAGGAATTCTACGATGGGTCGTCGACGTTCATCCGTTCCAGATACATTGCCAGAAGCTTTCCCGCCCCATCGACCTCTTCCTTGAAGGTTTGGAGAAGTGCCCAGCTCCGTCATTCGTGGACAATTACAGCAGTTTAAACGTGATTGCAGGTATCAGTAGGGAGGTCACAGTGCGTCAGAACGGAGTCTGGCTATCTTACATAACCTATACTAATGACGCACTATTCGAATTACGTAACGAAGTCAACGTTAATTTCAAAACGACGGTCAAATTCGATCCCCACGATCTTGGAGAAATATACGTCTTACATCCGAAAAGAAAGCTATGGTTTCGCGTACAAGCGAAGGATCAAAAGTACGCAGCGGGGCTCAGTCAAACGCAGCACAAGGCGATTCGCGCGGCAGCGAAAGAAAAACTCTCCGTATCGAATGCCGAACGCGTGTTGCGAGAAAGCAAACTGGCGTTGCAGGACTTTTTCGCCGAGAAAGTCTTAGCAGGCAAAAAGTTGAGGACCTCCACGAAGACCTATCGGCAACTACGCGGCCATAGTTCACCTTCGATTTCTCATGAAGAGGAGATGCTCCCCTCCGGCGCGTTTGTAGACGATCATCAAGAGGATGTGTCGGCTGAGACACCGACATTCGAAACTTTCTCTCTTGACGACCTCTAATTTCCAATCTTCACATCGGACATCATTCCTGAGCCAGATACCTGACTGTGCTTGACCGATCAACACTATGCAGGGAGAACGGGATGCCTTATACAGAGGATGCCTTAACGGTTGGCCGCCGATTGAATACGGTCGTAGTGAGTCACTCGTCGTTTCTGCAGGCGTTGGAGGGCATAGGTCGAGTCATACAGCTCGGAAATGAACTCGGGTCCCCGCGCGGTATGTGCTTAATCGCACCGGCAGGTTGTGGCAAATCGCTGCTTATCGAACTACTGCGGACTAACGCCGCCGGTTGGTCGTTCCTCAATCCCCAATCGGTGTTGGTTGCGTCCCTGAAGGAAAATCCTACGGTCGGACATGTTCAAAGCGAACTTCTCGAACACTTCAAGTATGCGATCAACCCGAAACCGTCTGAACGAACTAACTCGCAGATCAACAAGGTGCTTGTACACGCGATCGCACACAACAAGATCCAATTGACCGCGTTCGATGAGTACCATCATGTTTTCCTTACGCGGACTGATGGGATGCGGCGCGCGATGAACGATTGGCTCAAGCGCTACATGACCGTTGCTGCGATACCGATCCTCCTAGCCGGCACTGAAGAACTCGCTGCCCTCCAAAACGGAGACCCACAAATTAGTACGCGCATCTCGAGCACCTTCAGACTCAGTCCATTCAAACACGACTCCGAGTGGAAAGGCGTAATTAGAGGCTTTGTCGAAAGTTGCGGAGAAGTCGACCTCAGCCCAATGCACGCGGCATCGTCTCGCGAGTTGCACTGCGCAAGCCAGGGAGTGTTTCGCAACCTCAAACAACTGGTTGTCGAAGCAGCAATGATCGCGGTTGACGATCATAAGAAGATCGTCGATCGCGCTCATTTGTCACTCGCATTCCGACGCGTCTTCGGCAACGCGTGCAGCCGCGAGAATCCGTTTGCATGATGTTTGCTCACCAGGACCTGCATCCGTGTGCATACACTGACGAGATCGGCCCGGATGAGGACGGCATCGGTTACAGTCTTCGCTTAGCTAGCGACAACGCTATCGCATTCAATCAGCTCGCTGAAAACCTCGCTTCGCCCGGCCACTTATACCTTCCCTACGCGAAGTCGTCGGAGCTAGCATTTATGTTTGGTGCGACCCCTCAACGGCTGTCGCGAGCGATCGTTCATCGATATTTCTCAGACGGCTCTACCATCGCGGACTACATCGGACACACGTTCTACCGGCCTCAGCATCTTCGCCAAACCCGTCCGCAACTGTGCCCGAATTGTCTCGTGTCGGAGCATAGAGCGCTCGCCTCATGGTCCTTAACAATGATGTGCTGCTGCACATCCTGCGGAACCATGTTGATCGATCACTGCGCATGTAACCGCCTGATTTCGTGGAGGCGGATCGATCTGGAAACCTGCCGCTGTAACCGTATATTCGGTCCAGAGATGCTGGGTGCGCGAGCGCCAACCGCAGGCGCGCTCGCTATATGCGAGCAAATTGAATATCTTCTTGGTGGCGCACATTTCAAGCTGAGACGTCCCGACGAAACGGTACTGTGTTTGTTCGACGAAGTCAGCCTTGACACATTCCTGAGGGTCGTCTGGGCTTTTGGCGTGCTTAACGATGAGCAATCCGCCATGCATCCAAAAACGGCGAACGCCATACCTAGTACTTTCGAGACATTACTCATCCTCGAACGCGCATATCAGAGGATGGGGGAGCTCGTCTGTAGTCGACGGTTCCCGATTACGAAGATCTGGCGCCAATCACTCGAGCTTCTCGGAAGGGAAGTCACACGTGCGGCGGATCAACGTATCGTTCAGTCGATTCTTCAGCGACTGGACGCTAGCAACCTTCGTCGTCGACGTCGTAGGTCCGAAGCTCACACCGTGCAACTTCCTCTCTTTGGAGACGTCGAGTGATGAACCCCTCAAGGTCGCTGCTATATGTCCCTGTTCCGATCAGCGGCGAATCACCTGCTTCGTGGCTTTCCCGAGTTTCAATGACGCACGGCGTGCCGACTAATAAACTACTGCGAGCTTTAGGCGTTCGCTTATGCTTCGATCCCGACCTTGATCTTTGCATGGACTCACTACGGGCCGTTGCATACGGAACAAACGTCGACCCGATCCATCTCTTCAAGCTCACAGACAGTTTCCGATCTGTGCGTCGAGACCACGCGCAGCAAAACCTCGTGCATTGTACCGATGGCCTTCCAGCCTACCAATACTGTCCTTCGTGCTTGCAAAGCGACGAAGTACCTTACCTGCGCGCGCTGTGGCGCTTCGAGCTATGGACAATCTGCCCGATTCACCTCGTCAGAATGCGTGATTCGTGTCAATCTTGTGGTGCACCCATTCGAACTAAGGCCGCGCGTTCGAGTTCGATTGCTCTCGATGGCTTGGAGTGTTCACGCTGCGGTCAGCATGTGGTGACTGATGCGCTGTCACCGCCCGTCAATCATTTTGATCGCCAAGAGTTCGAAACTCAACGCCTCTTTGTCAACTTGATACAGCACGGCGTCAGCCCGCCTAACGAACCGGATAGCGACGTGCTACTCGCCGAAGAAATCGCTCGATTCCTTAGCTTCAAGAGCATCTCCGCGCGACGCTATCGACGCGCACAGGCACGTAAGGATGACGCTTCCGGATGCTCCGTCGATACTGGAACTCTGCAACGACGAAACGGATGAGGACCCATTTGTCGGTGCTCCAACCGGGATCCGAAATTGAGATTAGATCGGATCTCTTTGCTCAATGGATGGAAGCGATGACAAAGCCACGCAGCGCGTTCGCATCCCATCTACACAAATGAAAATGAGCTTCAGACCATGCGAAGACCCATCGATGGAAAGAATGCGCCGCCTCGCCTGATTGGTGCGTGTCAAATCGAATACTTTCGCCGCGGCCTCAATGGCGATCCACTTTTGCCCTTCGCTGATCAGTACCTTCGCGCGGTGGAGGGAGGCCGTGCGACAGGCGAGATTTACGACTCTCTAGCGCGCAGATTATCGGCGGCCGCAGAGGCGCGATTATGGTTTTCAGACGCTCGCCTTCTCAGGTTAAAGCTCCAGCCAAGTCTGCAGACCGACCGACAATCATCGGGAGACCCAGCGTCCGACGAGAAAGATAGGCGAACAAGATCGCGGCTGCTGAGCGAGTTCCGCCAGAACTTCGGCGACCTCCACGAATTGATCGAAAAGCGAAAGCGGCAAACTTGCGGGTTGCTGCGTCGAGCTAACGCTGCTCTCGTTAGGCTAACGCCCCACGTGACTGCCCCGCTCCTGCCCAACCAGGCGCTTGATGACTGGCTGATTCCCTCCTTGGCGCAGAGGCTCGCCATTGCCGGAGTATGCACTGTCGGCGAACTCATCTCATTCGTCAATACCCATGGATTCCGTTTCGATCAAGAAATCCAAGGGCTTGGCGCAAAGGCAGCGACCGACATCCGGGGCTGGCTGTTGTTCAATGCAGAAATAGGCGCATGCAAGCTTGACATTGCAGCGACGATGCCGAGTAGGAAAGTCGCAAGCACCCTACGAAGTATGCGGTCTTTCGAAAGCGACATTGTTCCGTTTGAGCACTTTCTACCACCGGCGACGGTCGACGGATCGAATGGGTACAACCGCGCTGCGAGATATTTGAACCGCAGCGGCGCAGATTGCGACTACGAGGCTGTGAAGAAATGGATAGGTACCATTGGGAACAACACCTCTACGAAACGAATGTATCAAAAGGAATCCGAACGACTTATTCTTTGGGCAACACTCGAACGGCGCAAGGCTCTTTCGAGTTTGACGTCGTCGGATTGCGTGGACTATCTCAAATTCATTCGTGATCCGTCACCGGCGCACCGTTGGGTCGCT
Organism: Caballeronia sp. ATUFL_F2_KS9A; assembly: GCF_023630765.1. Lineage (NCBI taxonomy): Bacteria > Pseudomonadati > Pseudomonadota > Betaproteobacteria > Burkholderiales > Burkholderiaceae > Caballeronia > Caballeronia sp. ATUFL_F2_KS9A. The sequence continues at coordinate 19,705 of NZ_JALQEK010000012.1, forward strand.
CCGCGTCATATTCAAAGATGGGATCCGGCATGGCGTCCATTTTCGGGGCCGCTGTCTTTGAGCAGCGCACGAACCGCAACGTTAGTACTGAAGGCGCTTTGCGCTTGGCTGGTCGAGCGAGGCTACCTTGTCTGCGATCCGCTTGCCGCGCCGTTGAGCGAACTGCTGCCGGAGCCAGATGCAACGCGTACGCCACATCTGACGAAGACGCAATGGTGGCTTCTCAATCGACACGCCAAGCAGACCACGGGCGGGCTACGCTCTCAAGCGATCGTCTCGCTCACGTATTGGACGGAACTCAGTGTGCATGAGATTGCCGATGCGAGACTTGGTGACTTACATGAATACTTCTGCTCATCGAGATCGAGGGTAGCGCAAGTGCTTCTCGTTCGCGGTCGAAAAAACAGCAAAGGCAAGCCGACGTGCGAAAATGTGTCAGACCATCTGATGTCACATCTTGTTGAATACATGGCAAGCCGAGGCTTCGGTGATGACGTTGCTTCGTGGCCACGGGACGCTGCTCTGATCGGAAAGACATCCTCAAACGGCCAACTTTCCGATGCCCTAACCACTTCAGCGCTTATTGCCGCAATCAAGACGATTTTTTTTCAAGTCGCAGACATCGCGTATTGCACGCACCCTAACGCTGCCACGCGGCTGAGAAACGCTTCGACACGGTCGCTGCGTCATACGGAGCGTGACGGCAGTGGATTGACCTCGCAGGTTTGCTCTTCGAGCCAGGTGGACGACGATTCTGACGATCACGTAAGCGAGCTTGCCTGCGAGTTCGACGAAGTCGAACAGAGGATTGAGGCGATGCTCGCGCCGTTACCGTAGGTATGAGAATTCAAAAAACTGAGCGCGATTCAACTATTCGGCTCACGCTTCCACTCTCGGGTTTTCGGGCGTAGCGGAGGGTCACGTGCCCATGCCTATGGTGGCACCTGGGATGCATGCCTGTCCCGACTGGGTTCTAATTCGTTGCCTTGCCGACGGTAGGCCCGACGCAGGATCCTATATCTCTGCCCGCTTAAAGCTAGCTGGCGACGCAGAGGGTCTGATAGCTACGTCGCAAGAAGCTTTTCGCAAAGACAGTTTTCTCGCTAATTTCCCTAGCGGCGTCATGCGCTTTACCAAAACAAGGGGTATCATGATCGACAGGTTTTCCGGCGCCCGTTAGATACAGGACATTTTTAAAGCTCCCCCAAAATATATTCATCTGGCCGTATATCACGCGGCATACTTCAGAAGCCTCGGGGGCGTGAAAATCGACGATCATCATAAGCTCGTCGGCCTTCTCGCACAATGCCAGGTATTTCGAATTGAAGTCGTCTACAGACATCGTCGCCGTCCACATGATGTTGAGGCCGGTCACAGAAAATTCCCTACCAATGTAGCTGAGGAGTTTGTGCGCGTAAGCTAGCTTATCAGCCGCTGACGCGTTCGCTAAAGCCAATGCATCGTGCCGCGCTTTCTCTCTTGCTAGTTCGATTTGAAATTGATTGTTATTTTTCTGATTTGCTATTTGGGTTCGGCTGGTAATGGAAACGCCTAACAATGTAGAAATCGCGCCTGCGAAGCCAACAAACGCTGTTAGAAAGATGGATTCCATGTAGCAAGTCAACTTAATATAAAAAGAGTATAACGAAGGAAGGCAGGAGCTAGGCGCAGGCGACCTTAGCGCAGTACGCTGTTTCGTGCGCCGGGCAAAATCCGCGAATGCTCGACGTCGTCGGAAGGGCTGTTGACTAAAAAGTCCGTCGGCCGTCCCGTGGTGGTTCAACAATCATACTTTCGTTGACCTCGCAGCGGCCATCTCTTGCCGTTGTTCTCCGATCGCGGTGCTGCTGTGAGCGTGCATGCCGGGAAGATGAGCGCAGGCCCTTTGGCGTTGGATAGTGGCGACTTCGGGTCGAGCCGACAGTTGGACGCCGGACAACAGGGGCTCGAGCAGACGTCACTCTCGCGCCGACTCTCGCCGCCCTAACCGCAGCTTGGTTGGGTAAGTACGCGAATCTGATGTACGATGAATTTGGGCCCGGGTCGGCCGCCTTCGGCAGCCTAGCTGTTGAGGTGTGGCCAAGGCGCATATCAAGTATCCGGCCTTGATGCCCGTGGAGTGGAGATCGCAAATTGGCCTCTCAGAAGCGTTGGATACTCGAACTTCGGGACACCGCCGATTCAAGTGGCGACGGCTTGTTTTGCCTTCCCGACGACTTGTGGAATGAACTAGTGGCCCAAGGTTGGCGAGTTGGCGACGTACTTGAGATGGACCTGACTACCGGACCAGGCGCTGCCGTCGTCCGGAATCACTACGCTCAATGTCGTAACATCTCTGCCCCCGGAACGTCTTAGCGTCGCTATCTCCTTCTGATCGCGGAGGGCTCATCTGGGGCGTATCGGACCGCGCTCGGCCTCGTTACAACAACTCGGCATTGCGGGTGGGAAAACCTCATTAGTAGCATTTCAGTCTCGACGCTCGGCGACTAAGAACCTTTTGACTCAAACGTATGCAAATGGAATGCGAGCCAGTTCCTCAATGAGGTCACCACGTCTGAACGTTCCCGCAAGACGCTGAAGCGAGTGTTCTTCTCGATTATACAACCCGGCTAGGGCCTTCTTGACGTCAGACACAGAGTTATCAAACAGTGTTTCACCTTCTTCTTCGATCAGTCGACGCGCCTCAGGGAATGTTTTATGGTCAAACGCTACGCCATCTCGTATGTTAAGGAGCACCCGCAAATACTGCCCCATTCTCATTGCGAGAAAGCACGACGCATAAGGAACAAAATCCGGCGCATCGGCTGCCGGCCGCTTGCGTCTATTCTCCGCAATCCGGTAAAGCAACGTTGAAACGATGACCTCCGCGCCAGTAAGTTCGCCGCAGAAGATGGTATCGTACAGCTTTCCAAAATGCTCGCGGCTGAAATACTTAGCCTGATGCGGCCGTCGCAGCCAAACGGACAGCACGGCTTCTGCGGCGGTGCCGATGGTTATATCATCGGGCCTAGTTGACGCCTCGTTACGCTTTCGCCGGTATGTATAGCCAAGTTGAGCAATGTCTGTTTCCAAGCGAAGCTGAGTTGCGTCGTTCGACTTCAGGTCGCGAAGATCAACGGGATTCTGACTGTTCGTCGCGTACGTAATGTTTTGTACGAAGTCGGCTCGCGCCTCGGACAACTGATAGAGGCGTACAAGGACCGTCGCTTTTTCGATGCCCTGCCGTTCCGCCTCACTCATCGCGCGGATCGCTCGGAAAATGGTGTTTGACGTCTGTCCGCCGTTGATGATCTGAAGGTTTTCTATTCGGACTTGATAATCGGTTTGTTGAAGCGCGTTGTACTCGAACTTCGAACAAGTCAAAGTAATTCCGTTATTATAGAAATAGAAATTAGAGCGGTCCTCATCGCGAGCTAATGTGTTCCTAATGCCCTCGTTGACACGATTTCCGGTAAGTCCGAGATAGCGACGAATGTTTCGTTCCAGTAGACGGTCTCCATGACGCTCGACCAGCGCTGCTATCTCGCTTACCGCTACCTTTCCGACAAGCACACGATTAAAGTCGAAGTCCTCTACCAGAGCCTTACCTGTGAATTTGAGCGAATCATTCACTGGTTTAGCTGCCTGCATAATCGAAAGAACGCGATCGTGGTTGACGTGTTCCCAAGTAACCTGGTTACCTGCGCCGAGTAGATCGATCTGACACTGCGCTTCCTGTGACCAGGTTGCACCGTTATTACACAGGACCACCCGAATTTGAGGGATGAATCCATCGCGTATACGGGAACGCACGCCTTCAACTTTTGCAAGAAGTCTTTTGTTCACAGCGATCTCTGCGCTAGGATCAAAGAGATAGCGGACGGCATTGATAGCGGCCTTGACTCCGTTCTCGGGGAAGGCACTGTCGCCGTCTAAGTTATGCTTGTATTTCCCCTGAAACAGAGTCACTACGAATTCGCCGTCTTGCTCGTCGCTGGCGTAAAGCGCGTCGGCGCCAAAATCATTGCCGCCCTCGGTGAGACAGTCGAACGCCTCATCGTCGTCCAGTAGGAGCAACGTCTGAACACACATGAAAACGAAACTCAGTGACTTGAGCTTCCCGTCTTCGTAGATCTTCAGTTGCTCGCGCGCCGGTTCGCGGACTTTTTCCATGAGAGCGGTCACGCGCTGATCGATGATTGCGGCAGAAACGTCCATACGGCCAATCCTTTACATTTGCGGCGTTATTGTTCGCGGATAGAACGCGAGGTCTAGCAAGACATCGGCAAGCGTGGGCGAAACTTTAGGGCAATACTGATTGCGTGCACCGGTTGGGCGCGTCAAGGTTACAGAGGGCACAAGCAACCAGAAAGGCAACAGACGAGACAGCGCGGCCGTCTTAGCGAGCTAGCGTGTGCCCTTGGTCTCATGACGGGTTGCGAGGGGGTGTCCCCTATCGGAACCGTTCGTTTCCAGAAACCACATGCCCCGTGGTCCGAGGCGGAGGCTGTCGAAGGCTCGTTTGGCCGGGTACGAGTAGGCGGTTCGTTCGGGGGTCCGCATATCTTTCGCGCCCGACGATGATGGGTCCCGGAGCGCTGCGGCAACGTCTATTCGACAGACTAAATTCGACTGCTGTTTCCCGGGCCGCCCGATACGCCGGCTCATCGCAAGTAAACGACGCGCTTCCGACAGACTAGCAAACCGAAGCCTCATCGCTGGTGGCTGGTAAGCAGGCGCTCGCCGGCCTATAAGGTGCCCTCCGTTGATCGACAGTGTACTCTCGTCATCTCGCTACCAATCGCCTGGATCCACTCCTAGAGTCCTCAGCGCATCTTTATGGTTCCGTGGAACATCGCCCATACTCAAGCTCAGGCCGCTGGAGATGCCTCGGTTGCGTGCTTGAACTTGATCGACCGGTTCCCTCGCGGTCATCAGCACGAGGATCGCTGCCCCGTGTGCGCAAATCGCGCGCACCCTTACGAAGTGTGATAAATCACTTGCTGCTGTATGGCTGTCGTTCATTGTCCTCGAATAACTCAAGGAGCAACACGACATGAAAGAATCCCTGCTTGAGCTAGTGAAGTCGCCGTGGGGCTTGCCCCTCCTTTTTGGGTTTCTACTTTTGGTAGGAGGCGCTGCAGGCTCATTGACCATCAAGGGGTTCATATTTTCTCCTAGCGACCGAATAGCACTTTACACAGGTGCGGGGCTCTGTTTCTGTGCAGCGGTTGGTAGCTACTTCTGGGTCCAATACACGGCTGGCAAAGCGCTGGAACGATTAAACGTGGCCGAGTACGGAATCAAAATTTTGGATCCGAAGCCTGATGTCTCGGTCGGCTCTACGGTGCGGGTGTATGGAAAACTGAAGAAACCGATTCCCCATGGCTTTCGGCTGCAGCTGTTACGGCGGTGGGAAACCAAGCCAGGCGTCTTTTATCCTGTTCAAATTCCCGCGATGGAGCCCGATGGCGAGCACTGGTTAGCTCCGGATTGTTATATCGGAGGTTTCTCCGGCGAGGGGCGGATTATCGAAGCTGTAATAGTAGGCCCCGACGGAATGTTACTTTTTGACACCTGGAGCGAAGGAGCCGAAGCGTTCTATCAGGCAAGAAAGAGCAAAGACCTGCTGTTTCCGGGAGTCAAAAAATTCCCTGCAGACGTTGTCTCGTGTGACCGAATTAGAGTGAAACGCTCGTGATGGCAGGTTTCAGGCCCTCGCGACGGTCAACCAGCTAGTGCAGCAGTTCCCCCACTTCAACGGTTGCACGGGTCTGGAACTCGACTGACGCCTTGGGCGTGTATCTCGGCGTGGCGGGCGTGGGCGGATTGAGGTTCGCAGATTTGCGAAAGACACGTCGAACGTGCGAAGGATGTCGCGGAACTTTCAGGCTAGACGTTCTCGCACATCCTGCTCGCTTCACGAGCGGTCCCAGTCTTGCCATCGCAACAGCCTGCTAGGTACCACACGGCAGCGGCGGGCGGGTATTGCCGGGCCAACAATCTGAGACAAAGGTGCACCCGCGGCAACAAAGGCTCGCATCGATCATGTGTATCTGACAACGGGGCTCTCTGCGGTCCATGACATCACGGTGGGCGCAGTGGTGAGGCGTTTCGTCGATGAAGAGGGCCCTCGGCATCGACAACACCGGCCTAGAGATAGCAGATGGTCCTGCCGCCATGCGAGCAACATTGCAGACGCTCCATCTATGGAACCTGCAGTCAACGTCCGGGTCAGTTTTGACAAAGTGGGGCGCATAGCCAGTGACGATGATCCAGTTATCGCGCTCTCTGGGATTCGAACGCGCCAGCGGCCGTGTGACCGCCGGTTTGTGCATCGGCTCGCGCGGAAACCCAGGAAAATCGACAATCGGCGCGGGCCGAAGCTCAAGGTCGAGCTGCTCTCCCGTTCGCGCTAGTAGCGCCGCGGCACCGGCAGCGAGCTTGTCGACGTGAGGACCCAGAGAAAGTTCGTCAGTTGTCTCGTCCTTCGTGTACTCGAGCAAGGACTCCTCAGATTCCTCCAGCACCGTCAGGAGCATGTTGTCCGCTCCACGCAGCACCAGCGCGGGATAGACCAATACACGCGGCTTTCGCCCGAAGACAGGTGATCCGCTTGCTTCGTAGCTCACGTGAACCGCGTGAAAACATGCGACGATCGAGTCCTTTGTGAGGTAGTTCAAGACCTGTGTAGGTCGAACGTTGAAGGGCGTCTCGGCGGCGAGAGCCCTCTTGGATATCAGCGAAAACAGTTCGCTGGCCTGAACCTTGAAATTCTGCTTTTGAAAGATCTTGATCTTGACGTCTTCGACGGTGCCCTCGACGAACGCCTGCACTGGGTCAACGAACACGACGATCCATTGCCCGCTTGTGATTACGGCTCTGGGCAGCGTGTGCCCGTGTCTGTCCTTCAGACCTTTAACGTAGCCGCCCACCTGATCGATGTAGGCATGCCATTGCCCCGCCACCGGAGAGTCTTTCGCCTCCCCACCGCTTCTCCAGTGATTGATTCCTTCACCCAACAGGGTTGGGGCTTCAAAAGCAACGTTCTTTCGCGGCTGCAGAAACGCCTTGTCCCAAGCTTTGGCCTCAATGAGTAGGGCCGGAGCATTGGTGTCTGCTCTGACGCCAAGATAGTCCATAAACGTGGTCGTCTCGCCCTTGAGACGGGCCTCTTCCGCCATGTCCCCACCCAATCCCAGCGACCAACCAAGCAGTTCCACGAGCTCATCTAGAAAGTGAACGCGAGTCGTGTGTTCGTGAGGATCGCCTGCCTCCGCGCCGGCGAACTCCGGGCGCGCGCCTGCAGCGATCGACGCATCGAAGCGATCGATCAGATTGGCAAATCGTTCGATGAACTCTGCCTCCGTGACTTCGCGAATCACTGGAGCAGCTCCGGCAGACGATAGAGCAGCTTTCTTGCCGACGGCCACCCTGCTTCCATGAAAATCTCGAGGCAGTCTACGAGCGCCTGCCGCCGTTCTTCAGCCCCAAAGATCTCCTTGCTGTCCGCCAGGAAGCTGCTTATCAGTCGCACCATCAGCTCGGTGCCCAACGGTTCGTATTGATAGCCCCCCTTCGCGCCCCCCCGAATCGCACGCGCGGTCAGATCGAACGCACGCTCCGGGTTCTGCGGAGCGAGAATCTCCACCAATTGCAGGAGTTGATAAATGGTGTGCGGCTGTGCTTGATCTGCGATAAGGTCGAGCGTTGACGCTACCTCGCGCAAGTAAATCTCACACCCAGCCTCGTCGATTCCCATTCCGCCGTTGACTCGACCGGTCGCGAAATAGAGCTGCATGGCTGCCTTGTCGATGAGCCCGACGCACGCTTTCAACCTCGGCACCTGGTCGTCGGGAACAGCGACGCTCGGGTCGTACGTTGCAAGTGGTCTGCTCGCGGCAACGACGATTCGATGAAGGACGGCCTGAGCACGATGCCGAAGCGCACCTTCCTCTGATTGTCCAGGATGCAGGCCCAGCACGACTGCATCGCGCAGCGTGAAAAGAATCGTTCCGAGCTGTCCGCTGTGCACAGACGGGTCGTCCAACCACCTCGACAGAACGGCCTCCGCTGAGGCTCTCTGATGGGTCACCGAAAGAATCGCGACGAGGTCAGCCAGAGAGTTCTCAAGATCAGCCTGCTTCGCCGTGCCGCTGTACCGCGCAAGGAGCGCGAGGATCAGTCGTTCGCTTCGGTCGGGCTCGACATGGATGACCATCCGCAGCACGTTGACGGCGGAGCCCAAGACCGCAAAGTTCGCCTCTCGTTCAAGACGGAGTTCGAGGCGCCGCCAGAAACCAGCGCGATCGAGATCCCACAATCGAACCAGATGCCCGAGCGACTGAGACCGTGCCGCAGGATGGCGATCATCCAGTAAACGATCGATATCCTCCGCAAGCCGCGGGTACAGATCGGTCCGCTGCAGGCAAACGTCCAGCACCGCCGTTGCGGCCTCGATGCGAGCGGCAGGCCCGCCCCACGACTGGGACCGTTCGTACTGAGACTCCGTCTCGCCGGTGACCTCCGGGTTGCCAGAAATGGCCGCTATCCGAAAGAGCGCAAGATAACGATCAGTTGGATCGAAGTCCTTCCTGACAACCAAGCGCTCCCCCTGCGCAAGTCGCCCACATCCCTGGCCGATGACGCCTTCACCGTGGCTACGCAGCGCTTCGTCCAGGTCCGGAGCGTCTAGGCCACGAACGATTGCCTCGAGCAACTCAAGCGTGCGCGCCGTGTCGATTTCGTCGGTCGACGGACGACCGGGCTTGGCCTCGATGTAGTCCCGGGCCGCCTCTATGGCCTGCATAACGGCGATATTCGAAGGTCTATCCCTGTCCAGACCTTCGATCCAGAAGAAGGGCTCAGGCTGACCGAATCCACTCGTGATGCGAAATGGTCGCTCATTTCGAAGGCTGCGCTCGGCTGATTCTGCTGGCGTGGCCGCGAGAACGGCACGTGCACTCTCGGTGACGAGTTGGTCAGACCCGATGACGCTAAACAGACGCTGGATCAGATGGCCCCTGGCCGATTCCGGAGTTTTGTACCCTTCCATTGAGAAGGTCGTTACCGAAATTTCGAGCGCCTCCCGCTCAGCGATGCTGCGCCGCCCATACCCGCGGGCCACGAGGTCGATGGCATCCTTCTGGGTATCGATATTGGAGAGCCATGCTTCATCTGCCGCAATCGGCCAAAGCCGGTCGATCAAGCTATCGTTGCGTCGCACTGCCGCAAGAAAGAGCCTTGCCCATGTCAATGCCCATGCCGACGAAGTCGAAATCTGGTCCGCAACCAAGCAAGCATCGGACTCAGGCAATGCAACAAACGCGGGCAGGAACTTAGCAATCAACGCTTCGCCATCCCGGCCATAATTTTGATCAGGGTCGTGGCCCCAAATGTGACTCAGGTCCGTTTCAAGTCGAAAAGTCCGGCCATTAATCGTTCGGGTGACAATCTCGCGCTCTGTCGGGTCGTGTTCCCGCCGAATGTAGCGGTCTACCGATTCCACAAACGCTCGAGCGGCCGCTTGAGGGTGATTCTGCAGAAACGTCGGGAAGAACTCGCACAGCGAGAACAGCGCCATGCTGTAGTCCTGCCCGGAATTCGACGTCAGAGATAGGATCTGACTTCGACCGCCCATGCTGGTAGTGACATCGTCTTTGACGGTGCCTGCGTACGTCTTCGAATACACGGTCGCAGCGAAATCCGGATCGGCGTCGGTCAGTTTGGAAATATCACGGCACAGCGCCGGGACGTCCTCCCAGTTGTGTGCATCGGCGCGCACAGGTTCGAAAATTCGTTCTAAGAGCGCTCGAGACTCGGAAGGCGCAGTCGTGTAAGTGGCGACGACATGGGGGATGACTAGCGCAGCATCGATCCTCGAGTCAGGATGATCGAAAACGAATCCCAACAGTGCCCTTGCGGCAAGACCGACGGCAACACCGGTCTGAGACGGGCGCGCCATGTTGATCAAGAGGTGAAGCAGCGTCCTCAATGGGAAAGGGACTCGCTCTACGCTGGCAGCGAGCTTACCGGCAAGCGAGACCCATGGCGCGAGACTCACATCCGGATGGTCTTCGAGGCGCACCGCCAACGCAGATACCACGTGCCAAAGTGCCGTAGGCGCTATCTCTCGACCGTCGGCGACATGCTTTGCGACGGCATGAGTGTCTGCAGCATTCTCCGGCAGCTCGGCGCTGAGCCTTCCGGCCACGCTGCGCAGGATTGGGTCTCCCTCTGGATTGGCTACCATTCTTTCGACGGCGGTCCAATAGCGTTCGTGATCCGGCTGTGACCCCCAGAGCTCCTGCAGCAAGAAGCCCATCGCCGGCGCAAGCATCAGACCAATTGTCTGAACTTTCAGGTACTGTACCTCGCCTGAGACGAGCCCGTCGACGTCCATAAGAAGTCGCGAGGCGGCATAGTCGAACAGAAGGTGGTGACGGAACTGGATAAAGCGCTCGTTCTCGACCTTGGCTAACACACCCTGGAGAAGAAGTGCATCCAAGGCATCGGGTGCCGTGGCAGCGATGACAAGCGCCTGGGCCCGCAGCGCCCGGCTATCGACCATCGCCTGAACAACGAGGCGCATGCAGGCATCGGCGCGCGACCCCAACGGCGTCACCCGGTGCTCCCAATACAGCCTAAGCAGGCCCGCTTGGTGAGCGAGCTCGCGAAGTGCTTCAGCCCCCATTCCTGTACGGAGCAACTCGCCGATGAGACGCGTATTGAAAGGCACAAGCGCAAGTTGCCGAAGCTTCGTCGGCGCGCCATCGAGGGCGGTACGGAGTTCTGGCGCTTGGTTCAGTACCTGGTCGAATTCTCCCTCCGACCAAGGAGGCACAAGCAGATGCCTCACCGTTGGGAACGCGGCATCTCTGTAGTCCGGGTCGGCCGGACTACCTGCGAACAGCTGACGGAATCTGACGCCCATGCGCAGGTCGAACGTCCGTATCGAGGCCACGACTTTCCAGCGTCCCTTCAAAGCGAGAACGCGCTCGATAAGTGTTCGGAATGCGCCCTCTCCCTGTCCACCACGAGTAGCGTCAAGGGCGTCGACGACTAGCCATCCGCCCGATGGGCCGTCCCAGGCCTCGAGCACTTTGACGAGGTCGTGTTCGAGATCCAGTTCGTTCTTCAGTCCAACGAGGTCTTGAACACTATAGCGGTCGACGGCGAGCTCGACGACGTCGCCATGGCCCCTCAACTCACGAGCCAGCGCGTTGATGACAGCGCTCTTGCCCGCACCCGGCTCGCCAATCAAGAGGAGCGATCCTTCTTGAGCCGCGGCTAATGCGGCCGCCAGGCATTCCCGGGGGATTCGGATGACGCCATCGGCTCTCTCGATCTGTTCGTAGGGCTGCAAGTCGACGGCAATTTGCGCCGAATGTTCCCTAAGCTTGCGGATATCGTCTTCAAAGCGTGGTGGCGCAGACAACGGCACTCGTGCATGCATGACGGCTTGCCGCAGTTGGGGTAGGTCGCCACCGCTCCGCTCGGTCATCCATCGCTGGCTGATCTGTGCCAGCGCGGTGATCAAAGGTCGAGCTTGATCCGTTGTCGTCGCCCTTGCCGCTAGCCCCTCCATGACGTTGGCGTACGCGCCAGCCGGGTCAAACGTCATCACCCTCACAAGCTGCCCAACGCTTCGAAGCACGGTCGGATTCCATGGTTCGGCCGTGGTCTTGCCCCACGCCTCCCGCATGCATGTCTCGAACACCTCCAGTGCCCTTTGCTGGCCCTGCGTCAGCGCACTTGGCGATGGCTGCGAGTGAGACCTAAGCGCAGCCGGGAGATCCACACGAATCGAAGCGGGTGCCGTGGGGCCTACTGCCAGCACGAGTCGATCCTTATTTGGATCGAGGCAGCGATCCCAAAGTTGTTCGCCCTGACCTTCGCGGCAGACAAGCCAGTGTCGAATGAACTGTTGGACGGTCTTGGCCAAGCCGCCGTCAGCCGCGGACGAGAGGTTCACAGTCGTCTTGGCCTGCACCGCGATGAACCCGCCTTTCGAGGTTGCCACCAGGATGTCGTCCACAGGTGCCTCGGTCTCGAAGCGAATCCAGACAGGAACGGCTGCCCCCAGTTCCAGTACGTGGTCGACTGGAACTTGGGCAAGCAACTGCAGACCGAAAAGCGCCCCAAGCTGGGCCTGAAACCCAATACCCCCTGCTGCTGCGGCGCCACCACTGGAGATGCCTCGAGAACTCGTCGGATGCTGTGAGGTTGCCAAGTTGACTCGATTAAGTTGACTTCGGGTTGTGGTCGCAATGATTGTACAAGGTGGACACCCACCTGCTCGAACAGAAGGTCGATATTCGTGTGATCCAGGTGCTGCTCGGCCATGCGAAGCTCGAGAACACCGCGCTCTACGTCCAGGTAGCCACCGATCTGCTACACGAGGTCACCAGTCCGCTGGACCGTCTGCCCTCCGAGTAGGCCCGAGCGCTGTAACACCTCATGCTGGAGGTTGCGGACATCTTCCGCAGCCACGGGCCAGCGTGGCGAGCCAAGACACGCCTGAGCCTCGGGCAGCTGAAGGTCATGTCGGCCATCGAACGGCGCCGCACAGCGGCACTGGGCGTACATCCTCGCGCGCAGCGCCCCGATCCGCGCACCGCCGATGTGCCGGGGGCAAACATGAGCACAACGGTTCCCCGATACCTGAACCGACCGTCGGCTTTGCGGCAACGCGGCTTACGAGCGGACGGTTGCGCCTGGCGCTTCGCAAAGCGCCTCCCGCGTCTGCTTCACCATCGTGATTGCACGACAGCACCGCCTTGCTATGGCATCAGCGCCCGTCCAATATCCCGCCTGTCCGCAGCGCATCCGACATCGCTGAGCATCTTGACCTATCAATCGCCATAGCGGTGAGTTCCGATCACACCGGAGCACTCCGCGGTTTCCTCCGTCGGGTTTATTCGACGCCTGCCGGCACGCGCGGAAGCATTCACATGCCTGCGGCCGATGGCAGGCATCGAATAAACCTAAACGACTTCTCCCGTTCACATGAAGTGTGGCGGGGGTTCAATGCGGCGGCGATATGAATGGCCGGTCTCTTTCGTTCAACAGCCGTCCCAGAGTGGATCGGTGAACGTCGGCAAAGGCCGAACTGCGGACCCGCCCTCCTCAGCGGCAGCGCTCCTACATCATGACGTGCGCGTGCTGACAGCGCACAGGGAGTTTTGCTTATCCGACACAGGAGTTCAACGCTAGGCGAACCCGTCCGTAAGAAGTTCAAATCCACGCGAATTTGGGGTTCAACGCTGGATGAGCGAGTCGGGCGGAAAACCGTGCTGGTTGGCCGTACCCTGTTCAAGGTTCGGCGAATTTCGACACTTGACTCTTGAAAAACGGCACTGCGTCCATAAGCGGAAAATCGGATCAATGGAAACCAAAAACCGATTGACAGAATTAATGCCGATTCGACAAAAGTGATTTCGTCGGATTAGGGTTTTTCCTAGGTCGTCCGGAGCCTAGACTGCATCTCAACGACGAAGCAACGGAAAGACACACACTCCGCCGCGACGTTCCTTAAAACAGCATCCGGAGGTCATCATGTTCAAGTTCAAATCAATCGTTCCCGCCATCGCCATTGCAGCCGTACTCGCCGCGCCGGCTTTCGCGCAAGCGCGCGAAGACGGCCCTGCCACCCGTGCGCAAGTGCGCGCCGAACTCGTTCAACTCGAACGCGCCGGCTACAAGCCGATGGCCGATCAAGCCACGTATCCCGCCGAGATTCAGGCTGCCGAAGCGCGCGTGGCCGCGCAACAAAGCGCATCGAACGCGTCGTTTGGCGGCGTGAGCGATGGCGCGTCGGCATCGGGGAAACCGGCGCGCGTCGGCTTTTTGAGCCGTATCGTCCGTCCCGCCGCCGATGCCAATCCGGTCGACTTCAATCGCCCGTAAGCGAAACGCAAAGCGGCGCGCGACGCCGCATCCGACGAAGCCCGGCCTCGCATGCCGGGCTTTTCGCTTGCTGAAGGAACTAAGACCTATGCTTTTTCGTCGGTGATACCGCTGGCACTACAATCTTCACCTGCCTCCCTTCGTTCCTCTCGCTCTCCGTCTTAAGCCGCTCATGTCATCTCTCGCATCGTCGCGTCTCGTGTTCGTGTCGCTCGCGCTGATCGCCCTTGTCGGGTGCGGCGGCCGCGCCGCCACCACGCCGAGCTATCAGCAGGAGCTGTTCAGCACCGGCGTGAGCCCGTTCGCGCACAATTTCGACGCCACCGTCAACGAAACCTGCGAGGCCGCGCGCCGCGCGCTGCTGTCGCAAGGGTTTCTCACGACGATGGGCCAGCCCGACACCGTCGACGCGACCAAGAATTTCCAGCCGAGCGCCGAAACGCACGTCGTCGTCTCGTTCCACGTCGTTTGCACGCCCGGCGAAAACGCGACGAACCAAAGCATCGCGTACGTGAACGCCGTGCAGGACGGCTATGCGCTCAAGAAGAGCGACACGTCCGCGAGCGTGGGCTTGAGCGTGCTCGGCTCGCTGTCGCTGCCGATCCGCTCGAACAGCGACGCGATGGTCAAGATTTCCAGCGAGACCGTGCCCGCCGGCAAGTTCTATGACCGCTTCTTCGGTCTGATGGGCCACTATCTGAACACGGTGCCGCGCAGCGCGCCCGTCGCCGGCGACGAAGTGAAAAGCAAGCCGCTCGCGCCGTCGATCATCGTGAGCTCGCCCGAGCTGACGCCGACACCGATCGTCGTGCAGGCGCCCGCCGCCGCGACCGCGATCCAGAGGCCGAATGCCGATGCGGCTGCGGCTGCGGCTGGCGCATCGGACGTCCCGGCGGCGTCGGCGGCCGCAGTGCCCGCGGCCACCGTGACGCACTGAACCGTCAGTTCGGCACGTTGACGATGCCGCCCGCCACCGAGATCGCGTTCGCGCCGGGATCGGTCGCGATGGGCGGCAGATTCGACGTCGTGAGGGCGGGCGCCGAACCCGCCTTGCCGCCGCGCGCGACCGTCCGCACCACCTGCGACGGCGGCAGCGGCGCGTTGTTCTTCAGGTGGTTCCACATCAGGTTGAGCGCTTGAATGTCGTAGTAGTGGACCGGAATGAAGCGCGTGTCGAAGCCTGCCACGCTCAGGAACGCGTCGAAGTGCTGACCGTTCGTGATCTCATACAGCGAAAGCTGGCTCTTGCTTCCCTCCGCCACGCGATTCGCACCCAGATACGGCCGCGACGCATGATTGATCGGCACGAGCGCATCCGCCCGGCCCTGCACGATGATCGCGGGCTTGCCGCGCAGATTCGCGTTCACGCGGATCGCATTGACGCTGCCCGCCATCGTCGCGTTGCCGTTCGTCCATAACGCGCGCAGGCAGGCGGCGCCCGCGTAGCTGGCATCGGGCGTCGCCAGCCGATGATCCGCCGCGCCCGTCGTTCCCGCGTTGTAGACCAGGTTGATGCCGTTGGTCGGCGGCACGCCGTTGCCGTTGCCGAAGATCGTCGGCATCGGCGAGACGAGCGGCGTGACGCCGGCCGCGCCCGTCGCCGCGCTGGTCGTGCCGAAGCTGAACTCGCAGAGATTGTCGAGGACGCTCGCTTTCATGTACGCATCGGCGTAAGTGACGGCGACGGCCGGGACCGCCTGCGAATCCCACATCGGCGCGTGCAGCGTGTCGGAATCGCTCTCGTAGCCTGCCTGATGCAGACGGTTCAGCGCATCGGTCGCCTGCTCCGTCGTCGTGCCGCCCGAGACGAAGCCGTTGGCGGCAAGCGTCGCACAGCGCGCCGTGCGGATCGCGTTGGTCGTGGCGGGCAGAAGCGTCGTCAGATACGGCGCGCCTGCCGCAGCGGGCGCGAGCGCCGCGCACGGCTGCAGCAGGTTCGCGAGCGTCATGTAATCCGCGAGCGGCCTGCCGAACGAGCCGACCGGCACGCCGCCCTGCCGCACCGAAACCTGCGACGGCAAATTCAGATTGATCTGCGGCTCGCCGACGACGACCGCCGTGATCCAGCCGTCGGTGTCCTGTTCCGCCGCCGCCAGCGATGCGCCGCCGCCGTTGCTCACCGATGCCGCGATCGTCGTGATGCTGCCCTTGCTGTAGCGCACCTGATGCGTCGATCCGCTGACCGGCCCGAACATGTCGTTGAGCGCCCAGTACGCGAACTGGATCGCCTGCAGCGTGTTCTTGCCCCAGTCCTGCTCCGGGTTTTGCTGCGAATGCGCGTGCTTGTACGCGTAGCGATTCGGGAACGCCGAATTGAACGACGACAGCGCCGACGCGCTCACGTTCGCCTTAAAAATCGCCTTGGTTCCGGCGATGTCCGCACTGGCGAGCGTGCCGTCGATGAGCGTCACGAGCGTCGTCGAAATTTCCTGCGCGCCGTTGCCGCTGCCCTTGTCCGTGTAGGCGACCGCGCAGCCGCGCTTGAGGCCCCACTCGCCCGCCGCCGAAATCGCACCGTAGACGCCGCGCGATCCCGATGACGTCGCCGTGACGATGCACGGCTGGTCCGGATTGAAGCTCGTCGGGATCTGCACGAGCAGGCTCACGTTCTGCCTGCCGCTGCCATCGTCCGCGTAGGCGATGTACTCCTTGCCCGCGATCTTGCCTTCGCCGAGCGAGTCGTTGCCGTTCAGATCGACATTCGGCCCCCAGAAGCGGCCGTAGCCGCCGTTCGCCGACATGTCGACGAGCGCGCGGTAGTTCGAATAGATCGCGAGACGGCGTAATTCGGCTGCCGTCGGCGCGGCGGGCTTCGCGAACGTCGGCGCGGTCGCCGACGCGAGGCCCGTCTTGCCGAGGCCGGCCGTGAGCAAATCGTCGGAGACGCCGTCGTAAGTCTGGGTGTTCACCGAGCCCGAGATGAAGCTCGGCAAGCTGTTGGCCGGCTGGCCGCCGCCGCCGTTGTCGTCATCGCCGCCGTGGCATGCGGCTAGTGTCGCCGCCGCCAGTAACGCCAGCGCGCCGAGCGCGGCCGTTCGCGGCACGTCCTGCAAAGCCTGCAACCTCGGGAAACGCGCGAGTCTTTTCATTTGAATCTCCGCCATCGGTTCCGATTGAGTGATGCGATTTTCAAGCGATCGACAATGCGAGTATCGCGCCGATCGAACGCCAGTCACAGCCGATTTCACGCGCGCCGGCTGCAAAAGCTCCAAACGACAACGGGCCCCGGCGGCGACGCCGGAGCCCGTTCAAACGCCCGCCAGACGAGCGAAGCTTGCGGCATCGCGAGATGCCGCCCACTGCCTGTGATGCGTGTTATTGCCCGCCGCCTTGAACGCCGAGCGTAATCTTGTTGGAGACCGACTTCACGCCCGGCACGCCCTTCGCGACTTCTTCGGCCTGAGCGATCTGGCCGCCTTCCGGCACCGTGCCGGTCAGCGTGACCGCGCCGCTGCGCGCGCGCACGAACACGTTCGACACGTCGAAGCCCTGTGCCTTCGACAGCGCGCGGCGCACGTCGTAGCCGAGCTTGCGGTCGGTTTTCTTGGTCGCGGATTTCTGAGCCTTGGCCGCCGCTGCCGAGTCGGTGCTCGTGGCCGCCGCGTCGCTCGATTGCGCATAGGCGCTCGATGCCACGGCCACGCACACCACCACGCCCAGCGCCTTCAACAGATCGACTGCTTTCATGATTTCTCCTTTTGTTTCGCTTGTTGACTTCGCACAGTTGCTACTTCGCTCGTTTTGCACTTCAAAAGCGGGCCGCATTCCCAGCGGCTGGGCAACGACATCGAGCGGCTGACCGTGACCGCGCGCGCCCGGCGCCTGAAACTGACGCGGGAATAGCGGCGGCAAGCCGGCGGATGCGGCTCACGGTGCTGCGAGAGACTGGCGATCGAAACAAATCACGGCCGGTTTTTTCGGGCGATGACGCCCGCCGGCTCGAATATGACCTGCCGCATGGCGCCTGCTTGGCGGTCCGCGAACCCACATTCCGGGCTGCGGCGCGCGAGGAGCCTTGTCGTGCGGCGGCGAACGTCAATTTAGCCCAGCGCGGCCATTAGCGCAAAGCATTTAACAATGCGGCCATATGCGACGCCGTTCGCAAGCAACAGCGCGCGCGCTTTCTACACACGCCTGTCACACGGCGCGCCGGGCCCGCGGTCATCCGGGCGACGCGCGATCTCATGTACCATCGACGCCATGCCGGCCGTCCGGACGCGCCGCTCGCGCGCCTCGCCGAACACGTTCGGGCAGACGTGGGCGCATCGCGATCGGGTAAGCTCGCAGGCACGAAGTTTCAAGATTACCGACGAGATGACCCACCCTTCAGGAAACAATCCGGGCCACGATCCGGACGTCCCGCCCAAACGCAAGCCCTTGCCGAGAATCGGCGCGCGCTTCGTCGCGATCTCATGGCGCGATCTCGCGCTCACCTTCGGCCCGATCCTGCTCGTGTGCGCGGCCGCGCTCTATGCCGCCGTGCGGCTGATCCAGCCCGCGCCGCCGAGCACGCTGACCATCGCCGCCGGCCCGAAAGGCAGCTCGTTCTGGACGAGCGCGCAGAAATACAAGACGATCCTCGCGCGCAACCGCGTGACGCTGAACATCCTCGAGACGCAAGGCTCGCTCGATAACCTGACGCGTCTCGAAGACCCGAAATCGAACGTCGACGTCGGCTTCGTGCAGGGCGGCCTGACCAAGCCGGGCGCGACGCACGACAATCTGGAATCGCTCGGCAGCGTGTCCTACGTGCCGCTCGCGGTGTTCTATCGCGGCGCGACGGTCGTCAGCCGATTGTCGGAGCTGAAGGGCAAGCGGCTCGCGATCGGCGCGGAAGGCAGCGGCACGCGCGTGCTCGCGCTGAATCTGCTGAAGGCGAACGGCATCGAGCCGGGCGGCGACACGGAACTGCTGCCGCTCGCCGGCGACGAAGCCGCGAAAGCGCTCGAAGACGGCCAGATCGACGCAGCCTTTCTGACCGGCGACTCCGCGCAGCCGCCGACGATGGCGAAGCTCCTGCGCACGTCCGGCATCCGCTTCATGGATTTCGCCCAGGCCGACGCCTACGCGCGCCGCTTTCCGTATCTGACGGAAATCGACTTGCCGATGGGCGCCTTCGATTTCGCCCGCAACCTGCCGCCGCGCGCGGTCCACATGATCGCGCCGACCGCCGAACTGGTCGCGCGCGACAGCCTGCATCCGGCGCTCTCCGATCTGCTGATCGAAGCCGCGCGCGAGGTGCACGGGCGCGCGAATCTGCTGCAGCGGGCGAACGAATTCCCCGCGCCGCTCGTGCACGAATTCCGCATCAGCGACAACGCCGAGCGCTATTACAAATCCGGCAAGAGCTTTCTGTACCGTTCGCTGCCGTTCTGGGTCGCGAGTCTCGCGGATCGCGTGCTGGTCGTGCTGGTGCCGCTGATCGTCGTGCTGATTCCGGGCTTGCGGCTCGTGCCGGGGCTGTATCGATGGCGCGTGAAATCGCGCATCTACCGCTGGTATGGCGCGCTGATTGCGATAGAGCGGGAAGCGATCAGCGGCCCCGACACCGCGCAGCGCGACGCCCTGCTCGACCGCATCGACGCGATCGAAACGGCCGTCAATCGCATGAAGATGCCGCTCGCGTTCGCCGATCAGTTCTACGTGCTGCGCGAGCACATCGGTTTCGTGCGGGAGCGTCTCGCGCACGCGCCGGTCGCCCCGGCCGACCAAACCCGCGCGCGCGACATGGCGCAACAGCATGCGGCCGGTGTCGTTCGCCAAGCAGACACGGAGCAAGGCAGCACGTAATATCTGTTGGAGAAACGTTAAAAAAGGATGCGACGCCGCGCGCTGCATCCGTCATGCAGGACACGACAAAAAACGAACAGATGCGGCTCAGAGCGCGCCGCCGCGCGAGCAAAGCCACGGAATCTCAGGGAGAAGGGAACATGAGTGCCCCGCATTCGACCAGCACCGGTCATCCGTACTTTTTCTTCGACTTCATATCGCCGTTTTCGTACTTGCTGCTGGAGCAGCATGAGAAGTGGCCCGACATGCCGTTCGAGCTCGTGCCCGTCCAGTTGATGAAACTGCTCGACCGCTGGGGCCAGCCGCACGCCGCGACGATTCCGTCCAAGCGCGTCTTCACCTACCGGCACGCGCTGTTTCGCGCGGAGCAGCTCGGCATTCCGTTCAAGATGCCGCCCGCCCATCCGTTCGATACGAGCAAGGCGCTGCGTCTTGCCGTGCTCGCCGACGGCGACATCGCCCGCGTGCGCGAAATCTTCCGCTACATCTGGCGCGAAGGGCGCGATCCCGCGACTTCGGAAGGCTTCAAGGCGTTGTGCGAGCACGTCGGCATGCCGGAGGCCGTGACGCGCATCGAGGATGAGGACGTCAAGGCGAAGCTGCGCGACAACAACGACCGCGCCGTAGCGATGGGCGTGTTCGGCGTGCCGACTTTCCTCGTCAACGATCAGATCTTCTGGGGCGAAGACACGCTGCCGATGGTGCTCTACGTCGCGCGCTCGCCGAACTGGCTCGACGGCGCGGAAGTGAAGCGCATCAGCGCGCTGCCGATCGCGCCGAAAGACGCCGATTTCAGCTGACGGCGGCCGGATGGCGGACGCGCCTATGCCGTGCATAGCGCGCCTGCTATGGCGTCAAAATTGGATAAGCGGTTTACTTCGGCTTTAGGGCTCGCGAGTTCGCGCCCGCGCGTCCTGAATTCACTTGCTTGCCATGAACGATCCCGCCGACTCACTCGACATCTGGCTCATCCGCGTGCTGCGCACCTTGCTGCTGGAGCGCAGCGTGACGCAGACCGCGCAGCGGCTGAACCAGACGCAACCGGCGATCAGCACCGCGCTGCGCCGTCTGCGCGAGATCCTGAACGACCCGATTCTCGTGCGCGGCAAACAGGGCATGGTGCCGACCGAATACGGCGAATCGCTGCTCGCGCCCGCGCAACGCGCATTGCGCGAAGTGGAATTCGTCGCGACGCCGCACGGGGATTTCGACCCGCGAAGCTCGCGCCGCACGTTCCGCGTGGCCGCGCCTGATTATCTGAACGATTTCTTCATGCCGACGCTCGTCGCCGCTTTTCGCGACGCCGCGCCCAATGCGCGTTTGGAGATCGAGTCGCTGAATCCGATGCGCGATCACGAGCGCATGCTCGACGAAGGCGAAATCGATCTGATGGTCGCGAACTGGACGAAGCCCGAGCCGCGCTTCGAACGCCAGGATCTTTTCAGCGACGTATTCGTCTGCCTGATGCGTGCGAATCATCCGCTCGCGCGCGAACCGCTGACGGCGGAACGCTACGCGCTCGCCGCGCACCTCGCGCCGACGCCGTATAGCGGCGGCCGGCGTCATCCGATCGACATCGGGCTCGCGCGCGCGGGCATCGAAAGGCGCATCGTCACGACGATTCCGTACTTCGGCCTCGTGCCGCAGGTGCTGTTGCAGTCGGACCTCATCTTCACCGCGCCGCGCCGCTTCGCGCAGCACTATGCGGCGATGCTGCCGCTCGCCGTGCTCGATTCGCCAGTGCCGTTTCCGCGCATCAAGTGCTATCAGCTTTCGGTGCCGCAGCCCGATCAGCCGACGGACATCGCCTGGCTGCGCACGCTGATGTCGACCGTTTCCGACTCGCTCACGGGCCGGAAGCAAGTTGCGGCGGCGGCATCGGGCGATGAAACCGCCGAACTGGGCGAAGCGGCGAAGTAACGCACGCGCGGCGGGACTTCGGTACTATCCGAACGACACCTTCTGCCCGCCCGCTCACATGGATGCTCTCGACAAACTGATTCAGCTTGCGAGCCTTGCCGGCGCGCTCGATCTGCGCTGCCTGCTGCGCGGCCCGCTGGAACTGGATCACGCGCCCGCGCCCGCCGGCGAAGCGGTGTATCACGTCGTGCTCGACGGCGCGTGCACCGTCGTGCGCAAAGGTCACGCGCCGCTCGAACTGACGGCGGGCGACATCTTCTTTCTGCCGCGCGGAGACGCGCATGTGCTGAGCATCAAGGCGCGCGAAGGCGGCTCGTCCAAAGTCGAGATGGAAGCGCGCGACAACGGCGCGGTCACGGTAAGAAGCAATTGCGGCGGGCAGCCGCCGGGCGTGGACTTGCTGTGCGGGCGCTTTCTCTACGCGCCGCGCGCGCTTCTGATCGACGTCCTGCCAGATGTCGTGCACGTATCGTTCTCGAACGCGTCGGCTTCCTATCTCGCGCCGCTCGTCCAGACGATGCGCCGCGAAGCGGAAGATGCGCAACTGGGCGCGCCGTCGATCGTCACGGCGCTATCGACCGCGCTCTTCACGATGGTGCTGCGCGCGTGGCTCGACGGACAGCCGTCATTGGCGGGCGTGCTCGGCTTGCTGGCGAACCGGCGGCTGGGCGCATCGATCATCGCGATGCTCGAGCGCCCTGCCGAACCGTGGACGCTGGAGATGCTCGCCAAGGAAGCGGCGATGTCGCGCGCCACGTTCATGCGCGCGTTCTCGGCGCATTCGGACAACTCGCCGCTCGCGTTGCTGAGTCACGTGCGGATGCAGCTCGCCAGCACGATGCTCACGCATACGAAAAAGAGCATCGCGGATGTCGCGGCCGATGTGGGGTATCAGTCCGAAGCGGCGTTTTCGAAGCGGTTCAAGGAGCTTTATGGCGTCGCGCCGGGACGCTTCAGACAGACCAACGGCATCGCTTGAAGCGTCATTGTGGCTCAGGCGGAAAGATGCGCTGCGTTCACCGCCGGCGTTCCGAGCCTCGCCGTCATCTCCCGCACGCGCAGCAGTTGCGCGGCAACGGCGAGCCCGATCGACCACGGCGCCTTGTCGACGATCCCTTCCACGCCGATCGGACACGTGATCTCCGGCAGCCGGTCCGCCGCCACGCCACGCTCCATCAATCGCCGCTCGAACTTGACGCGCTTCGTCTTCGAGCCGATCAGCCCGAAGTAAGCGAAGTCGTCGCGCCGCATGATGCGTTGCGTCAGCGAAAAGTCGAGCGAATGATCGTGCGTCATCACGATGAAGTACGCGCCCGGCGGCGCTTCGTCGACGATCGCGTCGGGCAGATCGGTCGCTTCGATCTGCACGTTCGCCGGCACTTCGTCGGGGAAAAGTTCGTCGCGCGCATCGACCCATTGCACGACGCACGGCAACGTGCCGAGCACCTTCACGAGCGCGTGGCCGACGTGGCCCGCGCCGAACAGGACGACGTGCATCATGAGCGCGCGCTCCTCACCGCATTCACCGCCTTCAGGATTTCTTCGGCCGTCGCGGGCGCGTTGAGCGGCGGATTGATCTTGTGATCGCCGACAGCGGAAACGGCATCGCGGATCGCGAAGAACACCGAGAACGGCAGCAGCAACGGCGGTTCGCCGACGGCCTTCGAACGATGGATGCTGTCCTCCACGTTGCGATTCTTGAAGAGATCGACGCGGAAATCGGCGGGCATGTCGTTGGTCGTCGGAATCTTGTAGGTCGACGGCGCGTGCGTCATCAGCTTGCCGTTGTCGTCCCACCACAGCTCTTCCGTCGTCAGCCAGCCCATGCCCTGCACGAACGCGCCTTCCACCTGGCCCTTGTCGAGCGCCGGATTCAGCGACGCGCCCACGTCATGCAACGCATCCGCGCGCAGCACGCGCATTTCGCCGGTGAGCGTGTCGATCACGACTTCCGACACTGCCGCGCCATACGAGTAGTAGTAGAACGGACGGCCTTGCATCGTCGCTGCATCCCAGTGGAGCTTGGGCGTCGCGTAGAAGCCGTCGGACCACAACTGCACGCGCGCGAGATATGCCTTCTGGACGACTTCGCCGAACGGAATGGCATCGTCGCCGACGATCACGCGGTCGTTCGCGAAGCGCACTTGCGCCGGCGTGACGGTGCCGCCGCCGAACTTCTCCGCCGCGAACTTCGCGAGCCGCTCGCGCAACTGGCGCGCGGCGTCCTGCGCGGCCTTGCCGTTGAGATCGGTGCCGGTCGATGCCGCCGTCGCCGATGTATTCGCGACCTTGCTCGTATCCGTCGCCGTCACGCGCACGCGCTCGAAGTTCACGCCGAGTTCGTGCGCAACCACTTGCGCGACCTTCGTGTTCAGGCCCTGGCCCATTTCGGTGCCGCCGTGATTCACGAGCATCGAGCCGTCGGTGTAGATGTGAACCAGCGCACCCGCCTGGTTGAAGTGCGTCACGTTGAACGCGATGCCGAACTTCACCGGCGTCAGCGCGAGGCCCTTCTTCAGGATTGCGTTGTTCGCGTTGAATTCGTCGATGGCCGCGCGGCGCTTGCGATACTCGCTCGTCTCTTCGAGTTCGGCGATCAGTTCGTGGATGACGTTGTCCTCGACCGTCTGGCCGTAAGGCGTCTTGTTGTTTTCCGTCTTGCCGTAGAGATTCGCGCGGCGCACGTCGAGCGAATCCTTTCCGACCGCACGCGCGACGTTATCCAGAATGTATTCGATCGCGAACGCGCCCTGCGGCCCGCCGAAGCCGCGAAACGCGGTGTTCGACTGCGTGTTGGTCTTGCCGCAATAGCCTGCGATCTTCACGTCCGAGAGCCAGTACGCGTTGTCGAAATGGCAGACGGCGCGCGTCATCACCGGGCCCGACAAATCCGCGGAGAAACCGCAGCGCGACGTCATGTCGACGGACACGCCTTCGATCTTGCCGTCGTCGTCGTAGCCGACTTCGAAGTCGTACACGAAGTCGTGACGCTTGCCAGTGATCATCATGTCGTCGTCGCGGTCCGGACGCAGCTTGACCGGGCACAGCAACTTCCATGCGGCGAGCGCCGCGCAGCACGCGAAAATGCCCGACTGCGATTCCTTGCCGCCGAATCCGCCGCCCATGCGACGGCATTCGACCAGCACGTTATGCGAATGCACGTTCAGCACGTGCGCGACGAGATGCTGCATTTCCGTCGGATGCTGCGTCGAGCAGTAGACGTGCATGCCGTCGTCCTCCTTCGGCACGGCATAGGCGATCTGGCCTTCGAGATAGAACTGTTCCTGGCCGCCGAGCTTCATCGCGCCGCGCTCGTGATGCGCGGCTTTCGACATGCGGCTTTCGGCGTCGCCGCGCGCGAGCTTCAGCGGATTGAGCACGTACGATTCCGCTTTGCGCGCGTCTTCGGGCGTGAGAATCGGCACGAGGTCTTCGAATTCGATGGTCGCGCGACGCGCCGCCAAGCGCGCGGTATCGTGCGACGTCGCGACGACGATGAACATCGGCTGGCCGACGAACTGCACGATGCCCTGAGCCAGCACCGGATCGTCGTGGATGATCGGGCCGCAATCGTTCACGCCGGGAATGTCCTCGGCGGTGAAGACGGCGACCACGCCCGGCGTCGCGCGCACGGCGTCGAAGTTCATCGACACGATCTTCGCGTGCGCCTTCGGGCTCGTGCCGAGCGCGGCGTGCAGCGTGCCCGCGACGAGCGGAATGTCGTCGGTATAGCTCGCGCGCCCGCTCACGTGCAGATGCGCCGACTCATGCGGACGCGATACGTGGACCTGCTTGAAAGCGTCGATTTCGTTCGCGAGCGACTGAGCGTCGGCGATGAATGCTTCTGCTTGCTGATTCATGTTTTTTTGCTCCTTCGCTTACTTCGCTTCGACGAGTTCGATTGCGCGCACATCCAGCTTCGATTTGTCCAGCGGATCGTGCGGGCGCGTCTCCAGCCAGAAGCGATACAGCAGGCTCTTTGCGGTGTCGAGGCGATAGTCGCTGCTCGCGCGCATGTCGGTGAGCGGCTGGTAATCCTTGGAAAGCGCGATCATCGCGGCCTGCGCGGTGGCTTCGTGCCAAAGCGCATCGTTGAGAATGGCTTCGGCGTGTTCCGCGCGCTTCGGCGTCGCGGCCATGCCGCCGTAGGCGAGGCGCGGCTCGCGGATCGTGTCGCCATCGGCGATGAAACTGAACGCGGCGTAGACGGCGGAAATATCGGAGTCGAAACGCTTCGACAGCTTGTACGCGCGGAACTTAAGGTTCGCGCGCTTGCCCGTGCGCGTCGGCACGCGGATCGCGGCGACGAACTCGTTCTCGCGCATGTCCTTCTTCTGATACGCGATGTACAGATCCTCGAGCGGCATCTCGCGCAGACCATCGACGCTTTGCAGGACGACGCGCGCATTCAGCGCGATGAGGCCGGGCATCGAATCGCCGATCGGCGAGCCGTTCGCGACGTTGCCGCCGAGCGTGCCGGCGTTGCGGATGGGCAGCGACGCGAAACGCAGACGCGTCTCTTCGAGTTCGGGATAGAGCTTCACGAGTTCGTCGTACGCGCGCTCGACCGACACGCCCGCGCCGATCTCGATCCATTCGTCCGTCGTCTCGACGCGCTTGAACGAGTCGATCTGCCCGACATAGACGATATCGCCCAGATCGCGCAACTGCTTCGTCACCCACAAACCGACGTCCGTGCTGCCCGCGAGAATCCGCACGTTCGGGTTTTTGTCCTTGATCGCGGCGAGCGCTTCGGTCGTGCGCGGCGCGTCGAACTGGCGGCCGGCGTGCTCGTAGTGGAACGTGTCGTCGCGCTTCAGGCTTTCGAGCGTGCGCGCGAGCGCCGGCACGTTGACGGGCGCGAGCGGCGCGCGGTCGAACATCTGCTCGGCAGCGTCGATGATCGGCCGATAACCCGTGCAGCGGCACAGATTGCCCGTCAGCGCATCGCTGATCTCCTGGCGCGAGGGCTTCGTCTTCTCGCACGTTCCCGGGCAGCCGGTCGTCGCATGACCGTGCTTTTCGTAGAGCGCGAACATCGACATCGCGAAGCCGGGCGTGCAGAAGCCGCATTGCGAGCCGTGACAATCGACGAGCGCCTGCTGCACCGGATGCAGCGCGCCGTCCGGCTGGCGCAGGTCTTCGACGGTGAAGAGCGCGCAGCCGTCGAGCGTCGGCAGAAACTGCACGCACGCGTTGACGGCCTTGAACGCGACGCCGCCCGCGCCGTCCGGCTCGCCGATGACGACCGTGCACGCGCCGCAGTCGCCTTCCGCGCAGCCTTCCTTGGTGCCGGTGCAGCGCGCGTCTTCGCGCAGATATTGCAGGACGGTGCGCGTCGTCGACGCGCCGCTCACTTCCTGGATCGCGTTGCGGTGATAGAAGCGGATCGGCTCAGTCATGGATGTCTCGGGGCTCTTCGATGCTTTTCGCTGGTTGCGCGGGATGCGCAGCCGGTGGCATTCGCGATTTCGGACCTTTTCAGATTAGTCCTGTCGCTTCGATGGTTCAAAAGCTATCACCGCCAAAATCGATAACCCATAGGCGGCATTGCATGAACGACATATTCTTCGTCCGATATTTGCTGCAGGCCTTATCCAGCAAGGCCTGCGTCGGCGGCGCCCGATGACTCGGACAGGCGATTTGTCCTAGCTGGTTACAAAACGACTGCGACGTTGCGCCGCAACATATGGGACAATCACGCCCTCGCGCCGAATTCAACCCCGCAATTTCCCTATGTCCACCGAGTCCCGCATCAAGCCGCAAAGCGACTTCGCCGTCACGCTGCGGATTCTGCCCGTCGTGCTGTACACGTTCCTTTGCTACCTGACGATCGGCATTCCGCTCGCGGTGCTGCCGGGCTTCGTGCACACCGATCTCGGCTACGGCTCGGTGATGGCGGGCGCGGCGATCAGCGTCCAGTACTTCGCGACGCTGCTGTCGCGGCCGCTGGCGGGCCGCACCGCCGATACGCTCGGCCCCAAGAAAACCGTGCTCTACGGTCTCGCGGCGTGCGCGGCAAGCGGCGTGCTGCTGCTCGCCTCGGCGCTCGCCGCGCAGTGGCACGCGGTGAGTCTCGTGCTGCTGGGGATCGCGCGGCTCGTGCTCGGCTTCGGCGAGAGCTGGGTCGGGACGGGATCGATCACATGGGGCATCGGGCGCGTCGGCGTGAACAACAACGCGAAGGTGATTTCGTGGAACGGCATCGCCACTTACGGCGCGCTCGCGATCGGCGCGCCGCTCGGCGTCGCGATCGATCATTCGCTGGGATTCGCGTCGCTCGGGCTGATCGTGATCGCGCTCGGCGGCTTCGGCTACTGGCTCGCGACGCGCATGGCGAGCGTGCCGATCGTGCACGGCGAGCGCATGTCGTATCGGAGCGTGTTCTTCCGCGTGTTGCCGCATGGACTGGGACTCGCGCTCGGATCGGCGGGATTCGGCTCCATCGCGACGTTCATCACGCTTTACTATGCCGCGCACAACTGGCCGAATGCGGCGCTTTCGCTCACGGTGTTCGGCACGATGTTCATCGGCGCGCGGCTTCTGTTCGCCAACACGATCAAGGCGTATGGCGGGTTTCGCGTGGCGATCGTGTCGTTTGCGTTCGAATGCGCGGGTCTGCTGATGCTGTGGCTCGCCGCCGAGCCGACTTTCGCGCTCGCGGGCGCGGCGCTGACCGGCTTCGGATTCGCGCTCGTGTTTCCGGCGCTCGGCGTCGAGGCGGTCGGGCTCGTGCCGCCGGCCAGCCGGGGCGCGGCTTTGTCGGCGTATTCGGTGTTTCTCGATCTGTCGCTCGGGTTGACCGGGCCGCTCGCTGGGTATGTCGCGGGTGAGTTGGGGTACGGGTCGGTGTTTCTGTTTGCCGCGCTGGCGGCGGCGGCGGCGGTGGCGTTGTCGGTGGCGCTTTATATGCGCGGTGGACGTGGCGTGGGTGGGGCGGCTACGGCTTGAGCTCGGTGCTTTCGTAGCGTCGCGTCGGGCGCGTTTTGCCGGATCCCGTTTTCGTGTCGGTCGATCGGCACTGCCCCTGTGCGGGGCGGCACCTGATTTCTTTGCCGTCGACCGGAGTTAGCGCTTTAGCGCTTACTCTGGTCCTGTGCAAAGAAAGCAGCTCTCAGGCCCGCGGTCACACGCACGTTGAGTAGTACTCTCGTCCCAGGCGGCACTCGCCTAAGTGTCGCCCTCAAAGGACCAACCGTGCTGGAATCGCGCACGGTCTGTCTCATCGCGCCGAGCCACCGGATCAGCACGAGTTGGCTCCGGCCCGCTGCGCCGGCTACGGCGTCGCCCTTTACGTGCCGGCTTTCGATCCGTGTAATTGCAGCCCCAGCGCCTTGACCACTTTCAGGATCGTGCCGAAGCTCGGGTTGCCATCCTCCGATAACGCTTTATAGAGTCCTTCCCGGCTGATGCCGCTATCGCGCGCCACTTGCGCCATACCCCGCGCGCGTGCGATCACGCCCAACGCATGCGCGATAAACGCCGGATCGTCGCCGCCTTCCTGCAGACACGCATCGAAGTATTCAGCGATATCGTCTTCCGTTTGCAGATGTTCGGCCGAATCCCACGGCCGCGTCTTGATTCTGGCTGACGTCATCATTCACTCCATGTTCAGATGTCGAAGCATCGCGTGAGCCGATTTGATGTCTCGTTCCTGCGTCGACTTATCGCCGCCACACAGAAGAATCACGAGGACATCGCCGCGCTGCACGTAATACACGCGATACCCCGGCCCGTGATCGATACGCAACTCGATAATGGGATGCCCGGCAGAATTCGTATCGCCGGGATTTCCCAACGCGAGCCGGTCGATTCGGACCTGAATGCGGCGCTTCGCAATCCGGTCCTTCAGCGAGGCGAACCAGTCGTCGAAAACCTCGGTCGTGCGGATGTTCAACATCGTTGATCGTAGTCCATGGTTCACAGCGTGTAAACCACAGTTCACACGACTAAATTGAAGCAGGCGCGCCTTCCGGCCTTGCGAGTCTCACCAAGATAAGAAACAGAACGCCCCTTCGTCTTCAGCGTTTGTCTTAAAATCCCCGCTTGGCCCATTAGCGTCCGCTTTATGAACCCGACCTCGGAAGACCGCTGGCGCGATTTGCGCCCGGACCCGGACAGCGACACTCCGCTCTACCTTCAACTCGCCCGCAAGCTCGCCAACGCTATCCACGACAATCGCTGGAACGCAGGCGAAGCGCTGCCCTCCGAGCGCGTGCTGTCGGAAGCACTCGGCGTCTCGCGGATCACCTCGCGAAAAGCGATCGCGCTGCTCGTCGAACAAGGGCTCATCCGCCGCGAACAAGGCGCGGGCAGCTTCATCACGCCGCGCTACGAAGACCCGCTCTCGCGTCTGTCGAGCTTCTCCGAAATGCTCCGGCGCCGCGGCTTCAAACCGAGTTCCAAATGGCTCTCGCGCAGCATCGAGCCGGCCAATCGCGAGGAAGTCATCCAGCTCGGCCTCTCGCCCGCCGCGACCGTCACGCGCCTGAAACGCCTGCGTCTCGCCGATGACATCGTCATGGCCGTCGAGAATTCCACCTTTCCGGCGTCGTGCATTCCCGATCCGCAGACCATCGGCGATTCGCTCTACAGCTATCTCGATGCACGCGGGCTTTCCATCGTGCGCGCGCTTCAGCATTTCCGCGCCGTGAACGCGAGCCCGGAGATTGCCGAGCAGATGGGCATCGCGCCACACGACGCGCTGCTGCTCATCACGCGCGTCGGCTACACGGCCGATCAGCGCGCCATCGAGCTCACCGATACCTACTGCCGCAACGACTACTACGACTTCGTCGCCGAGCTGCGAAAGTAACCCGCCCAATGACCGACACGCCCACAGCCCAGACGTCCGACCGATCGCTCTCCATCATGCTGTGGCTCGTCGCCACGGGCTTCTTCATGCAGACGCTCGACTCGACGATCGTCAACACTGCGCTCCCCGCGATGGCACGAAGTCTGGGCGAGGCGCCGCTGCGTATGCAGGGCGTGGTGATCGCCTACTCGCTGACGATGGCGATGATGATCCCCGTCTCCGGCTGGCTCGCCGACAAGCTCGGCACGAAGCGCGTGTTCTTCAGCGCGATCCTCGTGTTCACGATCGGCTCGCTGCTCTGCGCGAACGCGCAATCGCTGACGGCGCTCGTCGCGTATCGCGTCGTGCAGGGCGTCGGCGGCGCGATGCTCCTGCCGGTCGGACGCCTCGCCGTGCTGCGCGTGTTCCCGGCGGAGCGCTATCTTTCCGCGCTCGCGTTCGTCGCGATTCCGGGGCTGATCGGCCCGCTCATCGGCCCGACGCTCGGCGGCTGGCTCGTGCAGATCGCGTCGTGGCACTGGATTTTTCTGATCAACGTGCCGGTCGGCGTGATCGGCTGCATCGCGACGAACCTGTACATGCCCGACAGCCGCAATCCGGCGACCGCGCGCTTCGATCTGGCGGGCTACCTGCTGCTCGCGATCGGCATGGTCGCGCTCACGATTTCGCTCGACGGACTCGCCGATCTCGGCCTCGCGCACGCGATCGTGATCGTGCTGCTCGTGCTCTCGTTCGGCTGCTTCGTCGCTTACGGTCTGCACGCGACGCGCGCCGCCCAGCCGATCTTTTCCCTCGATCTCTTCAAGATCCACACCTTCAGCGTCGGCTTGCTGGGCAATCTCTTCGCGCGTATCGGCAGCGGCGCCATGCCTTATCTGATCCCGCTCCTGCTGCAAGTGAGCCTCGGCTACACGCCGTTTCAGGCCGGCATGATGATGCTGCCCGTCGCGGCCGCGGGCATGGCGTCCAAGCGCGTCGTCACGCGGCTCATCGAAAAGCACGGTTATCGGCGCGTGCTGGTCGTGAACACGGTGCTCGTCGGGCTGATGATGGCGAGCTTCGCGCTCGTGAGCGCGCATCAGCCGCTCTGGCTGCGGCTCGTGCAGCTCGCGATCTTCGGCGCCTTCAATTCGATGCAGTTCACCGCGATGAACACGCTCACGCTGAAGGACCTCGGCACCGGCGGCGCGAGCAGCGGCAACAGCCTGTTCTCGCTCGTGCAAATGCTGTCGATGAGCCTCGGCGTGACCGTCGCGGGCGCGATCCTGTCGACGTTTACAGGACTGCTGCCGCAGGTCACGGAGACGAACTCGCTGCCCGCCTTCCACGCGACGTTCCTGTGCGTCGGCATCATCACGGCCGCGACGGCGTGGATCTTCGGACAGCTCGCGCCCGAAGTGCGCGCGGCCGCGAGAAAGCCCGACCCGTCCGAATCGAACTGAGAACCCGGACGACGCACCGCGCCGGTGCCCGCACGCACGTTTGGACGGCGCGCGCTCCCGCGTCTGCGGCATGCGAGCTTCAATCCGCACACGAATAGGCGCAACGAAGCGCGCGATACCCGGCGAGCGCCGCTTGGATATTGAATTTGCACGCTTTTTGCTCGAACGGTCGGGTGCCGATCCGGTAAACTATCTCGATAAAGTTACTTGCCCTGCGCCCCGACACCATGAGCATGGTTGATCTCGACCCTCCCCGCTTCCAGCCGCCGCGCCCCGTCGCCGGTGACGATGGATCGCGTCGCACCGTGTTGTACGGCGAGTACACCGTTTTCAGCGTGTTCCAGCCCGTGTTTTCGGTGTCGCACCGGCGCGCGATCGGCTATCACGCGTCCTTGCGCGCGCGCGACGATTCACATCGTCACGTGCCGTCGCACGAGGTATTCACGCAGGCCGCGCGGCGCGGCGATCTGCTCGAACTCGGCCGGCTCGCGGAATCGCTGCATCTGGGCAACTTCAATGCCTTCGACAGCCACGACGAATGGCTCTTCCTGAGCCTGCACCCCGCCGCGCTGATGGACACGAGCTACGGCGATGCGCTGCTCGCGTCGCTGAAGGACATCGGTCTGTCGCCGCAGCGCGTCGTGCTCGAAGTGCCCGAGCAGGCGGGCGGCGAGACGACGCGTTTCGCTGAAATCATCGATTCGCTGCGCAAGTCGGGCTTTCTGATCGCGCTCGACGGCTTCGGCGTGAAGCATTCGAACATCGATCGCGTGTGGCATCTGCGGCCGGATATCGTGACGCTCGACCGCTGCATCCTTCAGCAGGCGACCGAGCATTCGCATATCGAGCGCGTGCTGCCGCGCCTCGTCTCGCTGCTCCATGAGTCCGGCCAGCTCGTCTTGATGGGCGGCCTCGCGACCGAACGCGACGCGCTCATCGCGCTGGAGTGCAATGTCGATTTCGTGCAGGGCGCGTACTTCGCGCAGCCGAGCGTCGAGGCGGTGCACAGCGAAGTCGCCGCTGGCGTGATGGATGCGTTGTCGGCGGCATCGCGCGAACGCGTCGCGGGCCGCGAACGGGCGCAAGTCGCGCGCCTCGAGCCGTATGTAAGCGGGCTGGAGCGCGCGTCGGTCAAGCTGATGGAAGGCGAGACGCTCACGGCCGCGACGAGCGAACTGCTACAACTCGCCGACACCGCGCGCTGCTTCCTGCTCGATCAGGCCGGGCGGCAGATCGGCGACAACGTCGTGCCGATCGTGCGTACATCGCAGCGCGCGAAGCGCTTCAGTCCGCTGCTGCATTCGGAGGGCGCAAGCTGGGAGCGCCGGCCGTACTTCATCGAGGCGCTGCGCGCGCCGGGGCGCATGCATCTGACGGCGCCGTATCTGTCGATCAACGAGGCGCACCTTTGCGTGACGGCGTCGATCGCCGCGCAGACGCCTTATGGCTTACAGGTGCTGTGCGTCGATATCAACTGGGAAGGCGCGAAGCAGCGGTAGGCTACGCGCTGTTTTCGGATTCCGGACGGACCAGATCGAAGCCGGCAAGCACCAGCACGCCGGAGAGCACGATGAGCGCGGCAGAATGGCGGCCGAAATAGAGCAATGCGGCGGCCGACCAGGCCGCGAGGCACAAGCCTGCGAAGCGTTTCATGATGGCGATGCGATTTCGATCGTTGCGGCGAGCCGATATTTTAGGCCCGCGCTCCGATGCGCGCAGCGACGGCTTATCGTCACGCACGCTGCGTCACTCTGCTCCGCTGCTTTCCGCGCGTCAGATATCGTCCCAGTCGAATCGACGGCTTTTCGACCGCGTAATATCCCGCGATGCTGACGGGAAGAATCAGCACGGCGGCAATGATCAGCGACATGCCTTGATAGGTTTCGCCAAAATAATGCAGCACGCCCAGCAACACGACGCAATGCAGCAGATACAGGCTGAATGAAACCTCGCCGAGGAAAATCAATGGCCGCGCGGTCAGAAACGCGGCGAACGGCCTGAGCGCAATCGCCAGAACGAGAATGCCGGTCACGGCTGGAAGAATGATCCAGTCGTCGGCGAAACTGCGCAGCACGTCGTTGGATATCGAATGGCGAGTGATCGAACCGACGAGGACGTAAAGGGCGAGACAAATCAGCAATGCGCCGAAAAGCGTTCGTGCGGAATAGGCGCCGAGTTTCGACGAAATGGCTTCGCGATATCGCGCAATCAGGGCGCCGAGGACGAACATCGACATGTAATGGATGGTCGGCATCCATTCGCCCTGAATGCTCGCGTCCAGGAGGGTCCGCTGCAAATGATGGTAATAGCCGAATGCAGCGAGAGAGAAACACATGCTTAGTGCTACGGAAAACCAGACGGGCGTGGCAAATACCACGACGACGAGAAGCGGGAAGATCAGCGAGATACGCATCTCGTAGACGAGCGACCAGAGCACCGGATCGAGCGTGCTGTTGCTGAACGGAATCACAAAGTAGAGGTGATCCAGCAAATCATGCCGATCGATGCCCGCGTGCCATGCCTGATTGACCCATTCGCCGGTCCAGGAGAGATTCGAGCGGTAGAGCAAGCAATACGCGGTATAAGCGGCCAGAACCGCGATCAGATAGGGGATGTAAATGCGGCACACGCGCTTCACGATGAACTCGGCGAAGCCGGGTTTACTATCGCCGGTAATCTGCATGGCCAAGGCGAAACCGCTCAGCGCAAAGAACAGGATCACGGCGGAATGCCCTTCGGCGATTGCGCGCCATGGAACGTGCTGCAGCCAATGCGTGAGCGTGATCTGTGAATAGTGACTGAATACGACTGTCAAAGCGGCAATGCCGCGCAGCGAATCCAGTTGATGATAGCGTGTCGTCATTATTCAGCTCGCGTCTGTGTTGGCAAAGCCAACATGGAAATCGGAAGCCGATTGGGCGACCAGAATCCCGTTAGACCAAGTGAGACTTCGACGTTCCCCAAAAATAGCCCACGCCGGACGCTTCAACGAAAAAAGCCCTCTCCCGAGGGCTTTCACTTTGATTGCGGCATTCGGAATTCATTTCGGAATGCGGCAATCGAGTTTCACGCGCGCTTACTTACGCACCGAAATTCTTCGACGCGAAATCCCAGTTCACGATATTCCAGTAAGCCTCGATGAACTTCGGACGCGCATTGCGATAGTCGATGTAA
The DNA here is from genome assembly GCF_023630765.1 of Caballeronia sp. ATUFL_F2_KS9A. Classification (NCBI taxonomy): domain Bacteria; kingdom Pseudomonadati; phylum Pseudomonadota; class Betaproteobacteria; order Burkholderiales; family Burkholderiaceae; genus Caballeronia; species Caballeronia sp. ATUFL_F2_KS9A. Next base: position 54,733 of record NZ_JALQEK010000012.1, read on the forward strand.
TACGCATGCTCCCACACGTCGATGGTCAGGAGCGCCTTCGCGTCCGTCGTGAGCGGCGTGGCGGCGTTGCTCGTCGACACGATATCGACGGTGCCGTCGGTCTTCTTCACGAGCCACGTCCAGCCCGAGCCGAACGTGCCGGTCGCGACCTTGGCGAATTCTTCCTTGAACTTGTCGTAGGAACCGTACTTTGCGTTGATCGCATCAGCCAGCGCGCCGGTCGGAGCGCCGCCGCCGTTCGGCGACAGGCTGTTCCAGAAGAACGTGTGATTCCATACTTGCGCCGAGTTGTTGAACACGCCGCCCGACGACTTCTTGACGATTTCTTCCAGCGGCAGGTTTTCGAACTCGGTGCCGGGAATCAGCTTGTTCAGGTTCGTCACATAGGTCTGGTGGTGCTTGCCATAGTGATACTCGAGCGTTTCTTCCGACATGTGCGGAGCGAGCGCGTTCTTGTCGAACGGCAGCGGCGGGAGCGTATGTTCCATGATGCGAGCTTCCTTTCTATGTGGATTGTGGGATTGTGTGGCGTCCAGCAGTGGAGCACTGGATTGTAGGCGAGTTGGGATAACCCAGCAAACCGTGTGCTCTTTATGAGCAAGATTGCTTTCCAATCGCCTCACGCGGCGTAAAAAGTGCTCTGAGGAGCCTCGTCAGGCACGTCAAATGTACGCCGATTCCGCGCGCCGCGCCGGGCTCAGAATTCGTCCGACAGACGCGCCTGGACATCGGCGAGCAGCACATCCGCCGATCCTTCCGCGAGATGCACCGTGAGCGGCCGCTTGGGTTTCAATGCGTTCGGTGCACGCACGGCGCGGCCCGTCTGCGCGTCGATCAATGCGGCATAACCGCGTTCGAGTGTGCGCTGCGGGCTCAGCACCTGCAAGCGCGCCGCCAGTTCCGAAACGCACGCTTTCTCACGGTCGGCGCGCCGCTCATGCGCGCTGCCGATACGCTGCGCGAGCCGCAGCAGATGCTCGCGCTCGGCGGCGACATTCGGACGTCTGCGCTGCCAGCGGTAGTGCACCAGCGCGAAGTGCGCGCGCGCATCGCGCACGGGGCGCACGCCCGCCGCGGCGAGCCGGCTTGCCAGTTGCCGCAGATGCGCGCGCTGCCGCGCCAGCCGTTCCGCGGGGCTCACGAGCCGGCGCGCGAGCCAGTCGAGTTGCTGCGCGCGGCGCTCCATCATCCGGCCGAAGCCGCGCGCGAGCGCCGCATGTCGATGATCGAGCTCGCGCAACAGCAGCACGCGCTGCGGACTGACGAGCTCGGCGGCGGCGGTCGGCGTCGGCGCGCGCACGTCGGCGGCGAAATCGGCGATGGTGAAATCCGTCTCATGCCCGACGCCGCTCACCACCGGCACCGCGCTCGCCGCGATCGCGCGTGCGAGCACTTCCTCGTTGAACGCCCAGAGATCCTCGATCGAGCCGCCGCCGCGGCACACGATCAGCACATCGACCTCGCGGCGCGCGTTCGCGGCTTCGACCATCGCCGCCAGCTTCGCGCCGACGCCCGCGCCCTGCACCGGCGCCGGATACACGACGATCGGCACATGCGGCGCGCGGCGCGCGAGCGTCGTGAGGACATCGCGCAATGCGGCCGCCTGCAACGACGTGACGATCCCGATGCCGCGCGGATGCGAAGGCAACGCGCGCTTTCGCTCGGCCGCGAAGAGCCCTTCGCTTTCGAGCTGCGCCTTCAGCCGCAGAAACGCTTCGTAGAGCCGACCCTGCCCCGTGCGCCGCACCGCTTCCACGTTGAGCTGCAGTTCGCCGCGCGGCTCGTACATCGTGACGAGCGCGCGCACTTCGATCTTGTCGCCCTCGCGCGGCGTGAATTCGGCGTATTGCGCGCGGCCGCGGAACATCACGCAGCGCATTTGCGCGTTCGCGTCCTTGATCGAGAAGTACCAATGGCCGCTCGCCGCGCGCGTGAAATTCGACACCTCGCCCGATACCCACACGAGCGGAAATGACCGTTCGAGCATCGAACTGATCGCGCGATTGAGCGCGGAAACGGGGATGACGGCATCGCCGCTTTGCGACTGCAGTGAATCGGGAGTCATGGCTGGACGAGAAAAATCTTCAGGCGCGGCGCTGTGCGCGATGGACAAACGCCGCTGAACGAGGTACGCAAGTGTAACAAGTGTCCACACAGAAAGACTTACCGCCGCGTGCGGAGCGGCATCGCCAGAGGCTGGTGAGTTCGTTTCAAGCCGTTGATTTTTCGAGGTTAAATTTTTATGGATACTGTCAGCCCCGGAGCAACTCTTTCCTGACGCGCGATCGCGGTGTGTCGGCTGGAAGTTCTTCACAGAGTTATCCACAGGCGTGCGGAGCGGATGGCGTCGCCCTTTCTCCCGCGCTCCTGACTGGCGCCCACGCCCCGCGCGCGCTAGAGTGCCGGGTTCCAGCACCGGCTGGCGCGGCCGAAACCTGCTCGTCCCGGGCCGCGAGAAGCCGGGCATCGTCCAACGCCGACCGTCATCCAAGGAGCTGCCGTTGCACGCCATGCCGTACCCGACTTGCCGCCCGCCAGCGTTCATCGCGAAGGCGGTCCATGTCTGATTTCAAACCGCCGCTCGAAAACTTCCTCGCCCGCGAATGGCGCCGGCGCGGCCCCGTCGCGTGGGCGCTGACGCCTTTCGCGTGCATCTTCGGCGCGATCGCTGCCACGCGGCGCGCCTTCTACGACCTCGGCTGGATGAAGCGCGTCGAAGTGGGCGCGCCGGTGGTCGTCGTGGGCAACGTGACCGTCGGCGGAACGGGCAAGACGCCGACCGTCATCGCGCTCGTCGAGGCGTTGCGCGCCGCCGGATTCCAGCCCGGCGTGATCTCGCGCGGTTACGGCGCGAAGATCGCCAAGCCGACGAGCGTCACGGCAAGCTCCGCCGCCGAGCAGGTCGGCGACGAACCGCTGTTGATCGCGCGGCGCACGCACGCGCCGGTGTTCGTCTGCCCGGACCGCGTCGCGGCGGCGAAGGCGCTGCTCGAAGCGCATCCGAACGTCGATGTCCTCGTTTCCGACGACGGCCTGCAGCACTATCGCCTCGCGCGCGCGTTCGAGCTCGTCGTGTTCGACGACCGTCTCGGCGGCAACGGCTTTCTGCTGCCCGCGGGTCCGTTGCGCGAGCCGATGTCGCGCCGCCGCGACGCGACGCTCATCAACAGTCCCTACGAGCGCACGCTGCCGCCGTGGCCGAACACCTTCGCGCTCGAACTCGAATCCGGCGACGCGTGGCTGCTCGACGATCCGCATCAGCGCCGCCCGCTCAATCAGTTCGCCGGCGAGAAAGTGGTCGCGGCGGCGGGCATCGGCTCGCCGGAACGCTTCTTCGCGACGCTGCGCGCGGCGGGCATCGCGCCGGCGACGCGCGCGTTTCCCGATCACTACGCGTATCGCGAAAATCCGTTCGCCGGCGTCGACGCCGATGCCATCCTGATCACCGAAAAGGATGCAGTAAAATTGGGCGCCTGGCGCGATGCACGCATCTGGGTCGTCCCGGTGCAAGCCGTGCTGCGGCCGCGCCTCATCGCTCTTGTTGTGGAGAAACTCCGTGGACGCACGTCTGCTTGAAATCCTCGTTTGCCCGATTTGCAAAGGCCCGCTCAGTTACGACCGCGCCGCGCAGGAACTCGTCTGCAGCGCGGACAAACTCGCCTATCCGATCCGCGACGGCATTCCCGTGATGCTCGTCGACGAAGCGCGTCAGACCGTCGAGGGCACGCCCGTCGAGCCGCTCAAACCCGTCGGCGACGCCTGAGCACGCGGAAATGTCCGTTCCGTTCATCGCGGTCATTCCCGCGCGCCTCGCTTCCACGCGCCTGCCGAACAAGCCGCTCGCCGATATCGGCGGCAAGCCGATGGTCGTGCGCGTCGCCGAGCGCGCGCGCGAATCGGGCGCTTCGCAAGTGCTCGTCGCGACCGACTCCGACCGCGTGGTCGAGGCCGCGCGCGATCACGGCGTCGAAGTCATGTTGACGCGCTCGGATCATCCCACAGGCACGGATCGGCTCGCCGAGGTCGCGACGCGTCTGAACTGGGCCGACGAAGCCATCGTCGTCAACGTTCAGGGCGACGAGCCGCTCATCGATCCGCAGCTCGTGCGCGATGTCGCCGATCACCTCGCGGCGCATCCCGAATGCGCGATCGCGACGGCCGCGCATCCGATTCACGATCCCGCCGACGTGTTCAATCCGAACGTCGTGAAGGCCGTGCTCGATGCGCAGAGCCGCGCGCTCTACTTCTCGCGCGCGCCGATTCCGTGGACGCGCGATCTCTGGCAACCGCACTGGCCGGATGTCGCCGCGCTTGGGGCACTGCCGTCCGTGCCGAAGAACGTGCTGCGGCATATCGGCCTCTACGCCTATCGCGCGAAATTCCTGCGCGACTTCCCGAACCTCGCGCAAGCGCCGATCGAAGAAGCCGAAGCGCTCGAACAACTGCGCGCGCTGTGGCACGGCGAGCGCATCGCGGTGCGCGTGACGCAAGACGCACCGCCGCCCGGCGTCGACACGCCCGCCGATCTCGCGCGCGTTCAGGCGCTCTTCCCGGAAGCGGACTGATCTCTATCTCTGTTCGACAACCCGTGTAAACCCCGCCGGATGGCCCATTCGGCGGGGTTTCTGGCGTTTTCTATCCGCGTTATTACGGTCGCAATCGTAAAGCGGCGTGGCATAATCAAGCGATTGCGCGAGCCTTCCGGTCAGCGCCACGCTCAACGTTGCGCCGCTGTCCGCAGGTGCCCGCCGTCTCCTTTTCGGCTGCGCGCCCTGTCGTCGACGCCGCACGAGCCTGGCCACCGGATGTCAAATCAGCCTCGCGGCTTGAAGCGGTTTATAGACGATTCGGAGAGATCACCATGCGTTTGATCCTGTTGGGCGCACCCGGTGCGGGCAAGGGCACCCAGGCAAACTTCATCAAGGAGAAATTCGGCATTCCGCAGATTTCGACCGGCGACATGCTGCGCGCGGCCGTCAAGGCAGGCTCGCCGCTCGGCGTCGAGGCGAAGCGCTTCATGGATGCGGGCGAGCTGGTGCCGGATTCGCTCATCATCAATCTCGTGAAGGAACGCCTGCAGGCCGACGACTGCAAGAACGGCTATCTCTTCGACGGCTTCCCCCGCACGCTGCCGCAAGCCGAAGCCATGAAAGACGCCGGCGTGGCGATCGACTACGTGCTCGAAATCGATGTGCCCTTCGACGAAATCATCACGCGCATGAGCGGTCGTCGCGTGCATGCGGCATCGGGCCGCACGTATCACGTCAAGTTCAATCCGCCGAAGGTCGACATGACCGACGACGTCACCGGCGAGCCGTTGATCCAGCGCGACGACGACAAGGAAGAGACCGTGAAGAAGCGTCTCGACGTGTACGTCGCGCAGACCAAGCCGCTGATCGCGTATTACAACGATTGGGCGAAGAGCGGCGCAGCGCCGAACGGCCTGAAGGCGCCGGAATATCGCAAGATTTCGGGCCTCGGCGCCGTCGATGAAATCCGCACGCGCGTGTTCGACGCGCTCAAGTAACGCGCTGCCTGATTCGCGTTCGACGAAAACCCGCTCCCTGTGAGCGGGTTTTTTGTGTCCGTGAAATCGCATGACCGTCGTGCGAATTTGCAGCATGCGGCTTCGCTACAATCGACGCGTTTCCCAAAAGGAATGACATCGGCGCGAGCGGCTCAACCCTGCTCTCGCGCGCACGAATCGCACAAAAGGAGAAGAGACATGGAGATGCAAGGCAACACCTTTCTGATCACGGGCGGTGCGTCGGGCCTCGGCGCGGCGACCGCGCGGCTCATCGCGGCGCAAGGCGGCAAGGTCGTGCTCGCCGACATGAACGACGCGGCAGGCGAAGCGCTCGCGAAAGAGCTGTCGGGCGCGTTCGTCAAATGCGACGTGAGCCAGGAAAGCGATGGCCAACGCGCCGTCGATGCCGCGTTGAGTCTCGGCACATTGCGCGGCCTCGTGAACTGCGCGGGCATCGCGCCGGCGGCGAAGACGGTCGGCCGCGACGGTCCGCACGCGCTCGATCTCTTCTCGAAGGTGGTGTCGGTGAATCTCATCGGCACGTTCAACATGATCCGGCTCGCGGCGCACGCGATGTCGAAGAACGAAGCGAACGCGGCGGGCGAACGTGGCGTGATCGTGAACACGGCGTCGGTGGCGGCTTATGACGGACAGATCGGCCAGGCGGCCTATGCGGCATCGAAGAGCGGCGTCGCGGGCATGACGCTGCCGATCGCGCGCGATCTGAGCAAGAGCGGCATCCGTGTGATGACGATCGCGCCGGGCCTCTTCGAAACGCCGATGCTGCTCGGCATGCCGAAGGACGTGCAGGACGCGCTCGGCGCGATGGTGCCGTTCCCGCCGCGCCTCGGCAAGCCCGACGAGTACGCTCTGCTCGTCAAGTCGATTTTCGATAACCCGATGCTCAACGGCGAAGTGATCCGCCTCGACGGCGCGATCCGCATGCAGCCTAAGTAACGCTCTGCACGGCGCGCGCGGCGTGGTTCAGTCGCCTTGCTGCGTGCGCTGCCGCAACTCGTGCAGCTCGGTTTCGACGACGGTCGCGTCCTCGGCATCCGGACGAGTCTCGATGTATCGCTGCAAATCTTCCAGCGCCGGTCGCAGATAATCGAGCCGCGCATACGCGAAACCGCGATCGCGCACTTCCTCGATGCTGTTCGGCAACGCGATCACCAGCCGCTGCTGAACGGCGAGCAGACGCTGCCACCGCTCCGTTTGCAGATAGATACCCTTCAGATTGCGCAGCATGCGCGCGACGATTTCGCGCCGCGTCGCGGGTTGCAACAGCACGCGCAATGCGCTGCCGATCGACTCGCCCACACGCTGCACATACGGCTCCAGCATCTCGACCATCTGCGCTTCGGAGAGCGTCTGGCCGGTCGTCGGATCGAGCATCAGATCGTGGCCCGGCGTCGCGACGCGCAAAAGGAAATGCCCCGGAAACGATACGCCGCGCACCGGCAGGCCGAGTTGCTCGGCCATTTCCAGATAGATGACGGCAAGCGAGATCGGAATGCCGCGCCGGCGACGCAGCACCACATTCAGATGGCTGTTATCCGGATCGTAGTAATCGTTGAGATTGCTGGAGAAGCCCAGCTCGCGAAAAAAGTAGCGATTCAGCGCATCGACTTTCTGCTTCGCGTCGGCGTCATCGGGCATGCGGCGACGGGCGCGCACGACGAGTTCGTCGATCTCCGCGAGCGCGGCCTGCATGTCGAGATCGGGATACGCGTCCTGCGCGAGCGACAAGGCGGCTTCCGTGAGCGGAAGGCTGTCGTCGTCCGCCATCAGCGAGGAGAAGTAGTCGAGGATACGCGTTGTCGTCATCAAAGCGTGCGTCTCTTGAAATAGGCGTACTTGAAGCCCATTGCGGCAAGAATACCGAAATATAACGCGGCAAACACGACGAGACTTGCACCGAGAAGCGCGATGCGCAGGACCGGCGTCGCGCGCATGCCGATCCAGTCGAAATTGATCGCCACCCAATGCATCGTCCCCGCAAGAATCAGGCACGCGCCGATCAGTTGCACGAAAAAGCGCAGCCAGCCCGCCGAAGGCTCATAGATCTTGCGGCGGCGCAGCCCCGCGAACAGCAGCAGCGCGTTGGCGAGCGCGCCGAGGCCGATCGAGAGCGTCAGGCCCGCGTGAGAAAAAATCGGCACGAAGATGTAGTTGCTCACCTGAGTCATGACGAGCACGAAGATCGCGATCTTCACCGGCGTCTTGATGTCCTGCTTCGCGTAGAAGCCCGGCGCGAGAATCTTGATGAGGATGAGGCCGATCAGCCCGATCCCGTATGCCGACAGCGCGCGGCCGACCATCACGACCGAATGATTGTCGAACTTGCCGTAGTGAAAGAGCGTCGCGGTGAGCGGCTCGGCGAAGAAAAACAGCGCGATCGCGCTCGGCGCGGCCAGCAGGAACGTGATGCGCAGGCCCCAGTCGAGCAGCGCGGAGTATTCGTCGTGATTGGCGTCGACGTGCGCTTTCGAGAGGCTCGGCAGCAGGATCGTGCCGAGCGCCGCGCCGAGCAGCGCGGTCGGGAATTCCATCAGCCGGTCGGCGTAGTTGATCCACGACACCGCGCCCGCCCCGATGTTCGACGCGATATTCGTGTTGATGATGAGGCTCAGTTGCCCGACCGACACTGCGAACATCGCCGGGACCATTTTCAGCAGCACGCGCTTGACGCCGGGATGCGCGAGCGCGGCGCGGAAGTTCAGCCCGATGCGCGGCGTCATGTCGATCTTCTTCAGGCCGGGCAGTTGCACGAGCAATTGCAGCACGCCGCCGACGATCACCGCATACGCGAGCGCATAAACCGGAATCTTCAGATGCGGCGCGACGAACACCGCCGCGGCAATGAACGACACGTTCAGCAGCACGGGCGCGAACGCGGGCAGCGAGAACTGCTTGTACGTGTTGAGCACGCCCGAGGCGAGCGTCGTCATCGAAATGAGGACGATGTACGGGAACATGATGCGCGTCATCGAGACGGCGAGGCCGTACGCCGCGCCCTCGTGCGACAACCCCGACGCGACCGCGTACACGACCCAGCTCGCGCCCAGCATGCCGAAAAGCGACAGCACGACGAGGAACCAGGTGAGGACCGTCGACATCGCGTCGACGAGCGCCTTGGTCGGATCGTGGCCCTTGCTGTTCTTGAACTCGGCGAGGATCGGCACGAACGCCTGCGCGAACGCGCCTTCCGCGGAGAGACGCCGCAGCAGGTTGGGGATTCGGAACGCGACGTAGAACGCGTCGGTATAGATACTGGCGCCGAAGGCTCGGGCGATCAGCGTTTCGCGGATCAGGCCGGTCACGCGCGACAGCAGCGTGAAGCCGCTGACCGTCAGCAGGGCTCGGAATAGATTCATGGGGCGCTTATTATACGGGCCGCGAGCGGCGCGCCCACGAGACTCGGGGCAATGCTGGCGGCCAATGCCGCACGTTTGACCGATGACAAGGCAGCCGCCCCGTGCCGGCGCGATCCACGCCGCGCTTGTCATGTCTCATATTCCCTTGCTATAATCGCGGGTTTCGAAGCTCCAAAAATCGCTCCGATTTTGCGGCTTCGCGTCTTTTCCGGCCCCGGCCGGCGATGTTTTAGAGGTTCTCGGGCAATCGTTCCCGGGATTTCAGATCAAAGGCAGCGCGCTCGATCGCCCGCGTCAGGGCTTTCATGGCCTTCGCCGGCCCCGCGCGCTCCGGACAAGTAACAGCGAAACAGGAAAAGGGAAACCGTCATGGCAAATTCCGCACAAGCTCGCAAGCGCGCCCGTCAGGCCGCCAAAGCCAACTCGCACAACTCGGCGCTGCGCTCGAAGTTCCGCACGGCCATCAAGGCAGTTCGCAAGGCTATCGAAGCCGGCGATCAGGCCAAGGCCGCCGAAGTGTTCAAGACGTCGGTCAAGACGCTCGACATCATCGCGGACAAGAAGATCGTCCACAAGAACAAGGCAGCTCGTCACAAGAGCCGCCTGGCTGCAGCCATCAAGGGCCTGCAAGCCCCCGCTGCCCAGTAATTCCGGCTCGCTTCCGGCGGGCGCTTTCCGGTTTCGCGAGTTTCGCGTTCGGGGCGTTCGCCGAAGCAGCTTCCTGTTTCCGCTGCGCAGTAACGAAAAAGCCCGCTTCGGCGGGCTTTTTTGCGTCTGTCGCTTTTCGTCTGTGGCTTTCGTCGCGCGGAGGTCAGGACTGAGGCTGCTGCGTCTGCGTGCCGTGATGCGGCGGCAATTCGCACGCCTCGGTCACGACCAGATCATTGTCTTTTGCGAAGTTCAGAACGAAGTCGAACGCCATCGGTTCGATGTCGCGCAGGCGGGAATCGACAATCACGACCTTGATGTCGCCGATCATCGTCGGACGCACGTAGATGGAATATTGCAGGCGGGCGTTGGGCCCTTTCGCCTTTGGGCCGAAGCCCGACATCACGCCGGCGAGACGCTCGGACCAGTCGCTCGGCCGAAATTTCCTCCCGCTCTTGGTGATGCCTTGAATGAAGTACTCGGTAGGGGATGATTCAGCCATGTAGCAATACCTTTTGACGGCCGGTGACGCGCACCGGAACGCACATGCCTGACGCAGGAACCGCAGGAGCCGGCTAGCGAAAAGCGCCGGGCGGTCTTGCGCGGGTCGATTCTGGCGGAATCGTCCGCGCCCGCGACAGGAAATGGCGGACTCGACAGCACTGGGCAATCCACCGCGAAATCGGAACGCGCAAAGTCACGCCGACCGGATTCTTGCGAACCCTTCGCCGCAGAAGCGCGTGAAACGGTGCTGAATGTTGCAGAACTGTTGAAACGAGCGAGCGTGATTATACCGCAGCGGCCTGTTTTCCGCAGCGCACACAGACATGGGATGCGTCCATCAGGGACAGCCCGAGGCCGTGAGACGGGCCTGCGCGCGCATCCTCGTCCTTTTGGCCAGCCTCGTCAAACATCGCAAAATCCTTTATGCTCAAAAGCGATACCCACTCCCGACGGCGGCGCCGTCCGGCCTCGACGCTCACGCGCGGCGGCCGGTTCGAAGCCGCCGCTTGCGTTTCATGACCGCCAAGAAAATTCGCCACTATCTTCAGTTCAAGGATTTTTCCCTCGACGACTATGAGTACGTGCTCGAACGCGCGCGCATCCTGAAGCGCAAGTTCAAGAACTACGAGACTTATCATCCGCTGCACGATCGCACGCTCGCGATGATCTTCGAGAAGAGCTCGACGCGCACGCGCCTTTCGTTCGAAGCGGGCATTTTCCAGCTCGGCGGCCATGCGGTGTTCATGAACACGCGTGATACGCAACTCGGCCGCGGTGAGCCGATCGAGGATTCGGCGCAGGTCATCTCGCGCATGGTGGACATCATCATGATCCGCACGTTCGGCCAGGACATCATCCGGCGCTTCGCGGAAAGCTCGCGCGTACCGGTCATCAACGGGCTGACCAACGAATATCACCCGTGTCAGGTGCTCGCGGACATCTTCACGTTCTACGAGCATCGCGGTCCGATTTCCGGCAAGACCGTCGCGTGGGTCGGGGACGCCAACAACATGCTGTACACGTGGATCGAAGCGGCGCAGATTCTCGGCTTCAAACTGCGCCTCTCCACGCCGCTCGGCTACAAGCTCGATCCCGCGCTGGTTGCGGAGGAAAGCAAGCCGTTTTTTCAAGAATTCGACGATCCGAACGAAGCCTGCGCCGGCGCCGATCTCGTCACGACGGACGTCTGGACCAGCATGGGCTACGAAGCCGAGAACGAAGCGCGCATGAAGGCGTTCGCCGACTACTGCGTCGATGCCGAGATGATGGCGCGCGCCCATCCCGATGCGCTCTTCATGCACTGCCTGCCCGCGCATCGCGGCGAGGAAGTGAGCGCGGAAGTCATCGACGGTCCGCAAAGCGTCGTATGGGACGAGGCGGAGAACCGTCTGCACGTGCAGAAGGCGCTGATGGAGTATCTCCTGCTCGGCAAGCTGAATCACTGAGCGAATCTGCGCTGCCGATTCGCCGCGCATCCCAAATTTGCGGAGGCGCGGCTTTTTAATGTCAGAATAGTAGTTTTTCCGCGCACTTCATGCCCGTCGCGCGCCCGGCGGACGCGAAGCGGCGCACAACCGCCGCACCGGCTTTTCCGCACACGAGTTCACCATGAGCGATATCAAGAAAGTCGTGCTCGCCTATTCGGGCGGTCTCGACACCTCCGTCATCCTGAAATGGTTGCAGGACAACTACGACGCCGAAGTCGTGACCTTCACCGCCGACATCGGTCAGGGCGAGGAGCTGGAGCCCGCGCGCAAGAAGGCGCTCCAGCTCGGCATCAAGCAGGAAAACATCTTCATCGAAGACCTGCGTGAAGAGTTCGTCCGCGATTTCGTGTTTCCGATGTTCCGCGCGAACACCATCTACGAAGGCGAGTATCTGCTCGGCACGTCGATCGCGCGTCCGCTGATCGCGAAGCGTCAGATCGAGATCGCGCGCGCGACCGGCGCGCAGGCCGTCTCGCACGGCGCGACCGGCAAGGGCAACGATCAGGTGCGCTTCGAGCTCGGTTACTACTCGCTCGAACCCGGCATCAAGGTGATCGCGCCGTGGCGCGAATGGGACCTGCTCTCGCGCGAAAAGCTGCTCGCGTATGCGGAAAAGGCCGGCATTCCGATCGAAATGAAGCACAAGCAAGGCGGCGCGCCCTACTCGATGGACGCGAACCTGCTGCACATCTCGTTCGAAGGCCGCCATCTGGAAGACCCGAAGGCCGAGGCCGAAGCCGAAATGTGGCGCTGGACCGTGTCGCCGGAAGAGGCGCCGGATCAGGCGGAATATGTCGATATCGAATTCGAGAAGGGCGATCCGGTCGCGCTGAACGGCAGGCGCCTGTCGCCCGCCGAGATGCTGACCGAGCTGAACCGTCTCGGCGGCAAGCATGGCATCGGCCGTCTGGATCTGGTCGAGAACCGTTACGTCGGCATGAAGTCGCGCGGCTGCTATGAAACGCCGGGCGGCACGATCATGCTGAAGGCGCATCGGGGTATCGAGTCGATCACCCTCGACCGCGAAGTGGCGCACCTGAAGGACGATCTGATGCCGCGTTACGCATCGCTGATCTACAACGGCTACTGGTGGAGCCCGGAGCGCCGCGCGCTGCAGGTGCTGATCGACCACACGCAGGAGAAGGTCAACGGCTGGGTGCGCGTGAAGCTCTACAAGGGCAGCGTGTCGGTCGTCGCGCGCGATTCGAAGGAAACGCTGTTCGACAAGACCATCGCGACGTTCGATGACGACGGCGGCGCCTACAACCAGGCCGATGCCGGCGGCTTCATCAAGCTGAACGCACTGCGCATGCGTATCGCGGAGAACGCGCGCCGTCAGCGCGGGGACTGATCTTTCGTTGGAATCAGGCTCGAGAAAAAACCCGCCGCGGCGGGTTTTTTCGTTTTCAGACGCGCACCGGCTCCATCTCCAGTTCGACATTGAAACGTGCCAGCACGTCGCGCCTGATGGCTTCGGCGAGTTCCAGCACCTGCGCGCCCGTCGCGCCGCCGCGATTCACGAGCACGAGCGCCTGACGATCGTGCACCGCCGCGCCGCCGATGCCGCGCCCTTTCCATCCGCACTGGTCGATCAGCCAGCCCGCCGCGAGCTTCACTTGCCCGTCGGCTTGCGGGTACGAAACGACGCCCGGTTCGCGCTGCTTGAGCGCCTCGAACGCCTGCGCACTCACGACCGGATTCTTGAAGAAGCTGCCCGCGTTGCCGAGCGCGGTCCAGTCGGGCAGCTTGGCGCGGCGCACGGCGACGACCGCATCGAAAATGGCTTGCGCATCCGGCGTCGCGGCGCCGTCGAGCGCGCGGGCGACGTCGGCGTAATCCGCGCGCGGCGTCCACGCTTTCGGCAGCCGGAACGTGACCGACGTAATCATGAAGCGCCCGCGCCCTGCCCGCTTGAAGAAGCTGTCGCGATAACCGAAGGCGCACGCGGCGCGATCGAATTCCGCGCGTGCGCCGGTCGCGAGTTCTACCGCCGTCAGCCGCTCGAAGCGCTCGCCCATTTCCAGCCCGTACGCGCCGATGTTCTGAATCGGCGCCGCGCCGACCGTGCCGGGAATCAGCGCGAGGTTTTCGAGCCCCGGCATGCCCTGCGCGAGCGTCCACGCGACGAAATCGTGCCAGTTCTCGCCCGCGCCGGCTTCGACGAGCCACGCATCGTCGTCTTCGCCGATCACGCGTTTGCCGCGAATGCCGACGATCAGCGCGACGCCGTCGAAATCGCGCGTCAGCACGATATTGCTGCCGCCGCCGAGCACGAGTTGCGGCATGTTGGCGATGCGCGCATCGGTGGCGAGCGCGGCGGCCGCATCGACGGAATCGATACGCATCGCGTGACGCGCGCGCGCGTCGAAGCCGAACGTGTTGTGGGCGAGCAGAGAGAAATCGGAGAGGAGCTGGAGCGACATGAACGAAGCGCGTCGGTAGAATGACGACAGGTCCGTGATTATAGCGATTGCGCGAGCCACGCCTGCCCGGCGCGCTCGTCGCCTCAATGAAGGAGAAAGACAGATGCCATCGTTTGACGTTGTCAGCGAAGCAAACATGATCGAAGTGAAGAACGCGATCGAGCAATCGAACAAGGAAATCTCGACGCGCTTCGACTTCAAGGGTTCGGATTCACGCGTCGAGCAGAAGGAGCGCGAACTCACGCTCTACGCCGACGACGACTTCAAGCTCGGCCAGGTGAAGGACGTTCTGCTGAACAAGATGGCCAAGCGCGGCGTCGACGTGCGTTTCCTCGACTACGGCAAGCAGGAAAAAATCGGCGGCGACAAATTGAAGCAAGTCGTCACGGTGAAAAAAGGCGTCTCGGGCGATCTGGCGAAGAAGATCGTCAAGATCGTGAAGGACAGCAAGATCAAGGTTCAGGCGAGCATTCAGGGCGACGCTGTGCGCGTGCAAGGCGCGAAGCGTGACGACCTGCAAAGCGCCATCGCGCTGCTCAAGAAGGAAGTCACGGACACGCCGCTCGACTTCAACAACTTCCGCGACTGATTCCTGATTGTTTCAGAAACGAAAAAGCCGTTCCGGTTCGCGCCGGAACGGCTTTTTGCATTATTCGGCGACCTTCTTTTTCTCGCCGATGCGACTTTCCTTGCCCGCCAGCAGCTTCGAAATATTCGCGCGATGCCGCCAGATGAGCAGCAGGCTCATCGCCAGCACGGCGAGCGAGATGCGGCTCGGCCCGAACAGAAACACCTGAAAGAACGGTGCGAACACGGCCGCGACGAGCGCCGCGAGCGACGAATAGCGGAAGAAGAACGCGATGATGAGCCACGTGAGCAGCGTCGCGATACCGAGCGCCGGATGAATCGCGAGCAGCACGCCCGCCGCCGTCGCGACGCCCTTGCCGCCCTGGAACTTGAAGAAAACCGGGTACAGATGCCCGAGGAACACGGCGATGGCCGCGAGCGCCGTCGCCGTGTTGATGCCCGTTTGATCCCAGCCGAAGCTCGCGCCGAAGTGCGCGACGATCCACACGGGCAGCCAGCCCTTGAACGCATCGCCGATCAGCGTCAGGATCGCAGCCTTCTTGTTGCCGGTGCGCAGCACGTTCGTCGCGCCGGGATTGCCTGAGCCGTACGAGCGCGGATCGGCCAGTCCCATCGCGTGACTCACGACGACGGCAAACGAAATCGATCCGACCAGATAGGACGCGACGGCGACGAGCAGAAAAATCATGGTGTCTTTTCGGTTATGGCGAGAGCGGAACGCATTCTAATCGACGCTCGCGCACTGCACGGGTTTCGCGCCCAGCAACTCGGTCAGCACGCTCGGATCGATGCTCACGAGATACCCTCGCCGCCCGCCGTTCAGATAGATGCGATCGAGTTCGAGAATGCTCGATTCGACGTACACCGGCATCGCTTTTTTCGTGCCGAACGGCGACGTGCCGCCCACGAGAAACCCCGAATGCCGGTTCGCCACTTCGGGCTTGCACGGTTCGACGCGCTTCGCGCCAATCTGACGCGCGAGATTCTTCGTGGATACCGTGCGATCGCCGTGCATGAGGACGATCAGCGGCTTCGCGTGCTCGTCTTCCATGACGAGCGTCTTGACGACGATATGTTCGTCCACGCCGAGCTGACGCGCGGATTCCTCCGTGCCGCCGTGCTCGACGTAATCGTAAGGATGCTCGCCGAATTCAACCTTGTGACGACGCAGGAATTGCGTCGCGGGCGTTTCGGACACGTGTTTGGCTTTCGACATGCCACGCATTGTAGCGGCGCGCCGTGGCGCTCACCATCGGCCATTCGGCCGAGTATGCAGCGCAACGCGGCCGTGGCACGATCGTTCGCAGATGACGCTATCCGCGCGGATGATGCTCCCGATGCAGCTTCTGCAGCCGCTCGCGCGCGACGTGCGTGTAGATCTGCGTCGTGGAAATGTCCGAGTGGCCGAGCAGCAATTGCACGACGCGCAGGTCCGCGCCGTGATTGAGCAGATGCGTCGCGAACGCGTGCCGCAGCGTGTGCGGCGAGAGCGGCGCGTGCACGCCGCCGTTCAGCGCATGACGCCTGATGATGTTCCAGAACTGCTGGCGCGTCATGCCTTCGCCGCGCGCGGTGACGAAGAGCGCATCGGCGGAGCGCGCGCCGAGCAGCACCTGACGCGCATCGCGCAGATAGCGTTCGAGCCAGTCGTGCGCCGTTTCGCCGAACGGAATCAGGCGTTCTTTCGAGCCTTTGCCCATCACGCGCACGACGCCTTCGTTCAGGCCGACTTCGACCGTCTTCAGCGTGACGAGCTCGGTCACGCGCAGGCCGCTCGCATACATCAGTTCGAGCATCGTGCGGTCGCGCAAGCCGAGCGGCGTCTCGATGTCGGGTGCGCCGAGCAGCGCTTCGACTTGCGACTCGTTGAGCGTCGACGGAAAGCGCGGCGGCTGCTTGGCCGAGCGCAGCTTGAGCGTCGGATCGGCGGACACGCGATGCTCGCGCAACGCCCACGCGTAATAGCGCCGAAAGACCGACAGACGCCGGTTCGCGGACGTCGCCTTGTCGCCGCGGCGCGCGGCCATGTAGCCGTTCATGTCGGCTTCGACGGCGGCATCGATCGACGCGCCGCGCGTCTTGCCGAGCCATTCCGCGAAGAGTTTGAGGTCGCGCCGGTACGCTTCGAGCGAGTTCTTGGCGAGGCCGTGTTCGAGCCAGAGCGCATCGCAAAAGAGATCGATCGCGTCCTGACTCGCGACGAGTCCCGGTGCTTGTATTGCTTCAGTCGTTGCGCTCGTCATGCGATCGATACACCTTCATGCGCCAGCAGCCAGCGCTTCACGTTGCGATAAAAACCTTCGCCGGGATGATGCGCGAAACCGCCGATCCCGCCCGAGGCCACTACCCGGTGGCACGGTATCACGATCGGCAGCGGATTGGAGCCGCACGCCTGCCCGACCGCGCGCGGCACGCTGCCGATCTCGCGCGCGAGCTGGCCATAGGTCCAGACTTGGCCCGCCGCGATGCCCGAGATGCCGCGCCATACGCGCTGCTGAAACGCGGTGCCGCGAAGCGCGAGCGGCAGGTCGAAGCGCATCGAAGGCGTCTGAAAATACGCGCGGATCTGCGCGGCGGCTTCCTTCGCGAGCGGCGTTTCAGGCTCAATGCTGCCGACATCGTCCGGCAGATAGACGATCTCGCGCACGCATTGCGCATCGGCGCGAATGCCGACCTTGCCGAACGGCGCGTCGATCACGGCATCGAATGGCTTCACGTTCTTGTCGCTTGTTCGAGCGCCCACAGCACATGTTCGCGCACCAACGCCGAGGAATCGTCCGCACGCGCGCGCAATGCATCGGCGATCGCTTCGCGTTCTTCCGCATCGAGCGACGGATCGCGCAACGCATTGCCCATCGCGACCGCGATATTGCGCAGCCAGCGCTCATGCCCAATGCGCCGGATCGCGCTGCCCTGCATGCGCGTGTCGAAATCCGCCGCGCTCCATCCGAACAGCTCGACGAGCGTCGCGCGATCGAGTCCGTGGCGCACGTCGAAATCCGCGACCGGCGCGGCCTGCGCGAACTTGTTCCACGGACAGACGAGCTGACAATCGTCGCATCCATACACGCGATTGCCGATCAGCGGACGCATCTCCTCGGGAATGCTGCCGTGCAGTTCGATCGTCAGATACGAGATGCAGCGCCGCGCGTCGACGCGATACGGCGCCACGATCGCGCCCGTCGGACACGCGCCGATGCAGCGCGTGCACTGCCCGCAATGCGCGCCTTCGTGCTCGGGATGCGGATCGACGGGCAACGGGACATCGACGAAAATTTCGCCGAGAAAGAACAGCGATCCGGCGTCGCGATCGAGCAGCAACGTATGCTTGCCGCGCCAGCCGGCGCCCGCTTTCTGCGCGAGCGCGACTTCGAGCACCGGCGCTGAATCCGTGAACGCGCGATGCCCGAACGGCCCGATCTCGCGCTCGATGCGCTCCGCCAGCTGCTGCAGGCGATTGCGCATGACCTTGTGATAATCGCGGCCGCGCGCGTAGATGGAGACCATCGCCTGCGACGGCTTCGCGAGCCGCGACCATTCGATCGCGCGCCAGTCGTTCTTCTGACCGTCGGCTGTCGCGACACTTTCATCGCCCTTTTTCGCGAGCGTTTCCGCAGGAAGATAGGCCATGCGCGCGGTGATGACACGTCGCGTGCCGGCCACAAGCTCGGCCGGTCTTGCGCGTTTCATCCCATGTTTGGCCATATAATCCATTTCGCCGTGATAGCCTGCTTCGAGCCAATCAGTCAGGCCCTTCTCGGCATCCGTCAGGTCGATATCGCTGATGCCGACCGCACCGAACCCCAACTCGCGCCCCCATGTCTTGATGCGCTGCGCGAGTTCTGCCAGCGCGTTTTCATCGAGATCGAAGACGCGAGACTCTGAATCGGATTCAGCGGCGGCGTCGCTGGACGCTGTCGTGATTTCAACGGAATGTTCCGGCAATCGGTTCATCACGACATTTTACGAGAATGCCCGAAAGCCCCGCACGAACGACGCAAGACTTATCCGCCGCGCTTCTCGAACGCCGCTTCGACCTGCGCGACGAAGCCGCGACGCTCGCTTTCGGAGAACGCTTCGCGCGCGCCATCGACGCTACGCGTCTGTCCATATCGCACGCTTCGTCTGAACGTTTTCACGGTCTGCAAGTCCAGTTGATCGGTGATCTCGGCGCGGGCAAGACCACGCTCGTGCGCGCGACCTTGCGCGCGCTCGGCCACGTCGGCCGCGTGAAGAGCCCGACTTACACGCTCGTCGAGCCGTATTCGCTCGTCACCGAAAGCGGTCCGCTCGACGTTTATCACTTCGATCTCTATCGCTTCGCCGATCCGGCCGAATGGGCCGATGCCGGCTTTCGCGAATATTTCGATGCGGGCGCGGTGTGCCTCGTCGAATGGCCGCAACAGGCGGGCGGCCTGCTCGGCGTGCCGGATCTCGTGTTTGCGCTGTCTCTGCCGGACGAAGGAACGTCGAACGATGAAGGCCGCGTGCTGACCGCGCGGGCATTTAGCGAAACAGGAAAGTCATGTCTCGAAAGATGTTGATCAAGCCATTTCATTCGATCGAATCGGCTGCCCAAGCGCCGCACAACTGGCGTCGCCGTCAGGTGTTGCGCGCAGGCGCTTCGACGCTCGTGCTCGCGCTCGTCGGACCGAAGCTCGCGCATGCGAGCAGCGTGCTCGGCGTGCGCGTGTGGCCCGCGCGCGACTACACCCGCGTGACGATCGAATCGGACCAGCCGCTTCAGAACGCCAATCAGCTATTGCAGGGGCCGGACCGGCTCGTGGTCGATCTCTCCGGCATCGATCTCGATCAGGCGCTGCGCGATCTCGTCTCGAAGATCACGCCGAACGATCCGCAGATTCAGGCGGTGCGCATCGGGCAATATCAGCCGCATGTCGTGCGCATGGTGTTCGATCTGAAAGGATCGGTGAAGCCGCAGGTGTTCACGCTCGGGCCGATCGGCAGCTACAAATATCGGCTCGTGTTCGATCTGTATCCGGCCGTCGCGCCCGATCCGCTGATGGAACTGCTCGCGCAGACCGAGCGCAAGCAGGAAGCGCTCGACCGCGCCAATCCGAATCCGTCCGCGCCGCCGCCCGCGACGCTTTCCGGGCCGGCGACCGCGCAGAAACCGACGACGCCCGATTCCACCGACGAGTTCTTCCAAAAGTACGCGCAGAACGAAACGCCCGCCGAAACGCCGCCGAAACCGGCGGTCAAGCCGCGCGTGCCGGCGCCGCCGCCCGTCATCGCGAAGAAGGACGACGACAACGACGCCTACGCGTTCTCCACGCCCAAGCAAGGCGCCGGCACGACGCGGCTGCTCACCGTCGCGATCGATCCCGGTCACGGCGGCGAAGATCCGGGCGCGATCGGCGGCCAGGGCACCTACGAGAAGCACATCGCGCTCGACATCGCGAAGAAGCTGCGCGCGAAGATCGACGCCCAGCCCAACATGCGCGCGATGATGACCCGCGACGCCGACTTCTTCGTGCCGCTCAACGTGCGCGTGCAAAAGGCGCAGCGCGTCTCCGCCGATCTTTTCGTGTCGATTCACGCCGATGCCTTCACGTCGCCCGAAGCGCGTGGATCGTCGGTGTTCGCGCTGTCGGAGCATGGCGCGTCGAGCGCGGCTGCGCGCTGGATGGCGAACAAGGAAAACTCGTCGGATCAGGTCGGCGGCATCAACGTGAAGTCGCAGGACGCGAGCGTGAACCGCGCGCTCTTCGATATGTCGACGACCGCGCAGATCCGCGATTCGATGCGCTACGGCAGCTTCGTGCTGAACGAAATCGGCGGCATCAACAAGCTGCACAAAGGTTCGGTCGAACAGGCGGGTTTCGCCGTGCTGAAGGCGCCGGACATTCCGTCGATTCTCGTGGAGACCGCGTTCATCAGCAATCCGGACGAGGAAACACGCCTGAACGACGACGCCTATCGCGACAAGATGGCCAACGCGATCATGAAGGGCATCAAGCGCTACTTCGCGGCGAATCCGCCGCTCGCGAAGAGCCGCATGACGTGAAAATCCGGCCGGGTTTCGTTCAGCGCGCCGGCAGAATGCGCTGAACGAGCCGCGCGCCGAATACGTTCACCACGAGTCCCGCCATCACGAGCGCCGCGCCCGCCACCTGCGCCGAATTCAAACCCTCGCCGAGAAACAGCGCCGCCGACGCCAGCCCGATCACCGGGACGAGCAGCGAGAACGGCGCGACGCTTCCCGCCGGATAGCGCGCGAGCAACTTTCCCCACAAGCTATAGCCGACGATCGTCGCGATGAACGAAAGATAGAGAATCGCGAAGATCGAGATGAGCGGAATCGTCGCGAGACTGGATTCGATGCGCGCCGGGCCTTCGAAGATGAGCGAGAGCGCGAGGAACGGCAGCGGCGGAATCAGGCTGCCCCACACCACGAGCGAGAGCAGATCGACCTTGCCCATGCGCTTCGTCACGATATTGCCGAGCGCCCACATCGCGGCGGCGGCGAGCGTGAAGAGAAAGCCGGTGACGGTCATCGCGTGACCGCCGCGCATGCCGATGAGCGCAAGCCCCGCCGCCGCGATCAGCAGGCCGGCGACGTTCGCCGCGCGGATGCGCTCGCCGAGGAACATCGACGCGAAGATGAGCGTGAAGAATGCTTGCGCCTGCAGCACGAGCGACGCGAGACCGGCGGGCATGCCCACGTACATGCCGTAGAAAAGCAGCGCGAACTGCCCGAGAGAAATGGTGAGGCCGTAGGCGAAGAGCCAGCGCAGCGGTATCTGCGGGCGCTTGACGAAGATCGCGGGCACGGCGGCGAGCGCGAAGCGCAGCGCGCCGAGCAGCATCGGCGGAACACCGTGCAGTCCCAGCTTGATGACGACGAAATTCACGCCCCACGCGAGAATGACCACCGATGCGATCAGCAAATCCTTTGGCGACATCGCCCTCTTCCTTGTGTCGTGTGCGTCGTTGGCGAGCCGTAAAGTGTAGCCGAGGGCGCGGCGGCAGGCTTGTCAAATCCTGCGCGGCATGACGATGCACGCAAAAAGCGCCCGCGCCTCGTGAAAGGCGCGAGCGCTTTCGCTGCGGCGATGCGAAGCGGCGCTTACTTCGTCTGGCCGGATTCCGTGCCCGCATCGTTGCCGGTTTCGACGGCCGGCGTCTTCTTGGTCGCCGTCGATTTCGTCGTGTGCTTGTGCGTCTTGTGCTTCTTCGGCGTGGTCGCGGCCGAATTATCGGTGGTGGCGCCGGCGGTGTCGTTGCCCATCGCCGCAGACGAATTGCCCGACGAGGTCTGCGCGAACGCGCTCGTTGCGGCGGTGGCGGTGAAAAGGCCAGCGGTGATGGCGATCAAAAGCTTGTTCTTGCTCATTTCGACTCCCTATCCAAATTGTCACGTTGCGAAAGTTGCGCGAAGCCGCGTGCCTGGAACCCACGCGGCACCAAAAAAACGAAAGTCTCGGCGGCAACGCCTGCGCCGCGCGGCATCGGCCGGTAGAATCGGCTGATCCACGCGCCATTACGGCGCGCGATCTTCCTTCCGGAACCCGCCATGCCTTCGACGATCCGCGCATTGCTGAAGCCACACCAACATGACGTCGGCGGCCTCATGGTGCGGCGCGTGCTGCCCGCCCTCGCGGCGCGCACCGTCGGACCCTTCATCTTTTTCGACCATATCGGTCCCGCAACGCTCGTGCCCGGAAACGGCCTCGACGTGCGTCCGCATCCGCATATCGGGCTCGCGACGGTCACGTATCTGTTCGACGGCGCGATCATGCATCGCGATAGCGTCGGCTCCGTGCAGAAGATCGTTCCCGGCGACGTCAACTGGATGACCGCGGGCCGCGGCATCGTCCATTCCGAGCGCACGCCCGACGAGGAACGCGCATCCGGCCAGACGATGCACGGCATCCAGACGTGGGTCGCGATGCCCGCCGCGAGCGAGGACATCGAGCCGGCATTCGAGCATCACGCGGCGGCGGCGTTGCCGCAGATCGAGCGCGACGGCGTCACGCTGCGCATCATCGCGGGCACGGCGTTCGGCGCGAAAGCGCCCACGCGCACGTTTTCGCCGACGCTTTATGTCGCCGCGCAGTTCACGCCCGGCAGCGCGATCACGCTCGATACGGAGCACGAGGAGCGCGGCGTGTATCTCGTGAGCGGCGATTTGTCGATCGACGGCGAACCGCTGCCCGAACAGCAGATGGCCGTGCTCGCGCCCGGCGCCGACGCGAAGCTGACGAGCGCGAACGGCGCGGTCACGATGCTGCTCGGCGGCGCGCCGCTCGACGGCGCGCGCTTCATCGAATGGAATTTCGTGTCGAGTTCGCGCGAGAAGATCGACGCGGCCAAGATCGCCTGGAGCGAGCAGCGCATGGGCCACGTGCCCGGCGAGACCGAGTTCATTCCGCTGCCGCCGCAGCGCCGCGAGAATCGCGCGCCCGAAGCCTGACGCGCTTGAGAACCGGCTGTGTCGTCCCCACGTAATCGGGATCGACCGAAAGCATTAGGAGAAAACGCATGGATACGACCCTCGCCACATTCGAGAAAGATGTCATCAACGCGTCGATGCTCGCGCCCGTGCTCGTCGATTTCTGGGCGCCCTGGTGCGGCCCGTGCAAGACGCTCGGCCCGATGCTCGAGAAGCTCGAAGTCGAAGCGGCGGGCGCCTGGAATCTCGTCAAGGTGAACGTCGACGAGAATCAGGAACTCGCCGCGCATTTCCAGGTGCGCAGCATTCCGCACGTCATTGCGTTCGCGGAAGGACGGCCGGTCGATCAGTTCATCGGCGTGCTGCCGGAAGGCCAGTTGCGCGAGTTCATCGACCGTCTCGTGCCCGCCGGCGCCGATGCCGAGCGCCGCGCCGCGCAGAGCGCGTGGGCCGCGGGCGATCGCCAGCTCGCGATCGACACCATCAAGGCCGCGCTCGCGCTCGATCCCGGTTACGAGGACGCGCGTCTCGATCTGATCGAATGGCTGATCGCGGAACGCCGCATCGACGAAGCGAAGGAAGAGGACAAGCTGTTGTCGCCGAAGACGACGCAAGGCATCGACGCGCGCTACAACGCGTTGAAGACCGAGCTCGACGCCGCCGATGCAGCCGCCGATCTGCCGCCCGCCGACGCGCTCATCGACGCCGTGAACGCGAACCCCGACGATCTTGATGCGCGCTTCGCCCTGGCCAATCGGCTGATCGCGGGCCGCGATTACGCTGGCGCGCTCGAACATCTGCTTGCGATCGTCGTGCGCGACCGCGCCTTCATGGACGACGTCGGCCGCAAGACGATGCTGTCGGTGTTCGAACTCGCCGCGAATCAGCCGGATCTCGTTTCGCAGTGGCGGCGCAAGTTAAGCGCGGCGATCAACTGATCGTCGATCGATCGCCGGCTTTGGATGAAAAAATGGCCAGCTATCGAAGCTGGCCATTTTCCTTTCACGCGGCGCGCTTCGCCAATTCCCGCAAGACATGCGCGGCCGCCGCGAAGCCGAAGCTCGCCGTCACGCACACGCTCGAACCGAAGCCCGCGCAATTCAGCCCGACGGGCCCCGCGTAATTCGCGCCGGTTTCGAGATGTTCGGCGCCTTCGCTGATGTCGCACGCGGGCGCTTCGGGATAGATCAGCGGCTCGTCCGAATACACCGCGCTGACCTTGAATCGCGCCTTCGGTCCGCGCGGAAAACCGTGCAGCTTGCGCAACTGGCCGCGCACTTTCGAGAGCAGCGGATCCTGAATCGTGAGCGCGAGATCGTCGATGCGAATGCGCGTCGGATCGAGCTGCCCGCCCGCGCCGCCGACCGTGATGAGCGCCTGCTTGCGCGCCACGCACCACGCGATGAGCGCGGTTTTCGTACGCACGCTGTCGATCGCGTCGATCACATAGTCGAAACCGCCGCCGAGCGTTTCATCGAAATTGCCCGGCTCCACGAAGTCTTCGATCTGCCGCACGTCGCACGCCGGATCGATCAGTTTGATGCGCTCGGCCATCGCCGTGACTTTCGCCTTGCCGTAGTTGCCGTCGAGCGCGTGAACCTGACGATTCGTATTGCTTTCGGCGACGTTATCGAGATCGATCAGCGTAAGCCGGCCGACAGCACTGCGCGCAAGCGCCTCGGCAACCCACGAACCCACGCCGCCGATGCCGATCACCGCGACATGCGCCCGCTCGAACGCGGCGAGCGCGGGCGCGCCGTAGAGGCGCGCGATGCCGCCGAAGCGCCGGTCGCGATCGGCGAGTTCGTGGACGCTGGGCGTCGCAGTGGTTTCGGATGAAGCGTTCATGTCGTGCGGATGGATGAAATCGGATGCATTGAAAGCAAACTAAAAGCTGCCGAAATGCACCGCACGTTGTGCGGCGTCAAGCAACGCTTACAGACGGCTATCGAGTTCGCGAACGTGGTAGTTCGATCATGCAAAATGCGGTCGAATTGCGTATTCTGCCTTATCGAAACCATGAACGTGATAGCCGCGACTGCCGCGCTCCCGGCACGCGGTGCGGGCATGGGTAATCAGGGCAAGATCGTTTCACCTTGGCTATACTGACGCGACTGTAGCGCTTGCATAAAAAATGACGACCCTCGCAGACCTTCGCAAAAACTATTCGCGCGGCGCGCTCGATGTATCCGACGTCGACCCGAATCCGATAAGCCAGTTTCAAACCTGGTTCGCCCAGGCGCTCGATGCGAAGCTGCCCGAACCGAATGCGATGACGCTTGCGACCGTCGATGGCCAAGGCCGTCCGTCCGCGCGCATCGTGCTCATTAAGGGCGTCGACGAACGCGGATTTGTTTTTTTTACCAATTACGATAGCCGCAAGGGCCGCGAACTCGCCGCGAATCCGGCCGCGAGCCTGCTGTTCCACTGGATCGAGCTCGAGCGTCAGGTGCGCATCGAGGGCCGCGTCGAAAAGACGAGCGATGAGGAGAGCGATGTGTATTACGCGTCGCGTCCGCTCGGCTCGCGCATCGGCGCGTGGGCATCGGATCAGAGTCAGCCGCTCGAAAGCCGCGAGGCGCTGGAAGCGCGCGAGCGCGAGATGATCGCGAAGTACGGCGACGCGCCGCCGCGCCCGCCGCACTGGGGCGGATATCGCCTCGTGCCGGACACCGTCGAATTCTGGCAGGGACGCCCATCGCGCCTGCACGACCGCATCGTGTACACGCGGGACGGCGCCGGCGATCCGTGGCAAATCATGAGACTCGCGCCGTAAGTCAATAAAACGCGGGCATTGGCAGCAACCGAGATCGCAACGGCAACGAACATGAAGGCGCGAGCCTTCACCTTGATTTTCTTTAGCGCGGAGAAACAAGCATGTTCTGGGAGAAGAAGCTGACGCAGTGGGTTGAGGAAGTGCGCGCGCGGGCCAATTTGCCCGCGCGTCTCGTGCTATGGGATGGCCAGCAGCACGATTTCGGCCAGTTCGCCGCGCCTCAGGTGACGTTGCACGTAAAGAGCGCGACCGCGCTGCCCTATCTGCTCGAACCGAGTCTCGACAATCTCGGCGAAGCCTACGTGAAGGGCAAGATCGACATCGAAGGCAAGCTGTCCGACATCATCAACATCGGCTACTCGCTCGCGAAAAGCACGGTGACGAGCGCGAGCAAGCTCGCCCGCGTGCGACGCTACTTCAATCACTCGAAGACGTCGGACAAGAAAGCCATTCAGTACCACTACGATGTGTCGAACGAGTTTTATCAGCTCTGGCTCGACAAGAACATGGTGTATTCCTGCGCCTACTTCGAGAATGGCGACGAAGACATCGACACCGCGCAGTTGAAGAAGATCGACCACATTCTCACGAAGATCCAGTTGCAGCCGGGCCAGCGCCTGCTCGATATCGGCTGCGGCTGGGGCGCGCTCGTGATCCGCGCGGCGCAGAAGTTCGGCGCGAATTGCGTCGGCGTCACGCTTTCGGAAAATCAGTTCAAGCTCGCGACCGAGCGCGTGAAAGCCGCGGGCCTCGCCGACCGGATCGAAATTCGCCTTCAAGACTATCGCGATATTCCGGGGCAGTTCGACCGCATCACGAGCGTCGGGATGTTCGAGCACGTCGGACGCAAGAATCTGCCGGAATACTTCTCGAGGATTCGCGATCTGCTTGTCGATGACGGCGTCGCGATGAACCACGGCATCACGTCTTCCGATGCCGACAGCGGCGAGACATCGCTCGGCGGCGGCGAGTTCATCGACAAGTATGTGTTTCCGGACGGCGAACTGCCGCACATCAGCCTCGCGCTAGAATGCATGCAGCGCGGCGGGCTGGAGGCGATCGACGTCGAAAGCCTGCGGCGGCATTACGCGCGCACGCTCGACATCTGGGCCGAGCGGTTCGAGGCCAACGCGGAGCAAGCGAAGAAGCTCGTCGACGATGAGCATTTCCGCATCTGGCGCGTGTATCTCGCGGGCTGTGCGTATGCGTTCGAGAACGACGACGTGTCGATCTATCAGGTGATCTGCCGCAAGGCGGGACGCAGCGCGACGACGCTGCCGTGGTCGCGGCGGTATATCTATGAGAAGGCGCTCTGAGACGGGGGCTGATGCTTGAATCAGGCGCAGCGCTTTCCGGTGCCGCGCCTGTTTTTTCGACTATCCGGGCAAGAATTCGCCGTCCATGATCTGCTCGATCGACCAGAGACAGCTTTCCGGAAAATCTTCCAGACCGGTTTCGTTCGAGGCTGCCACGACCGCTTTTTCCCATACGGCGCGTTCCCATCTCATACTCCTGTCTCATCCCGGATCCCCTGCCCGGACACTCGGATATTCTATCCGCTACACTGCGACTTCTTTCGCGCATCGTCGCTCAAGTCGCATCGATTCTTCTGAATTTCGGCTTGCCACTCATGAACACTCACAACCGTGTGAACAACGAAGCCGAACCTCGAAAGCACGAAGTCACCATCACGACGGATCAAGCGTTGGATCTTTTCGGCGAGTCCGCGCCAGCTTCTATCGAAGCAGCCAAACCGCCGAGACAACCCAAACCGCGCGGCGTCCTTCCCGCGCCCTTGCAACCCGAACTCGAAGCCCTCGCGAAGCGTCTTCCGGACGCGATCCATCTCGGCACATCGACGTGGTCGTTTCCCGGCTGGCGCGGCATCGTTTATGGCGATGACTACTCGAACACCAAACTCTCCCGCGACGGCCTCACCGCTTATGGCGCGCATCCGCTCCTGAAGAGCGTCTCCATCGACCGGTCGTTTTACGCGCCGCTGTCGCTCGCCGATTACGCGTGTCACGCGTCGCAAGTGCCCGCGCATTTCCGCTTCATCGTGAAAGCGCCCGCATCCGTCACCGATGCCTTCATCCGCGGCGAGCGCGGCACGCCGGACGCGGAAAATCCCGCGTTCCTGAATGCGCAGATCGCCATCGACGAGTTCGTGACGCCGTGCATCGGCGGTCTCGGCGAAAAAGCGGGCGCGCTCGTGTTCCAGTTCTCGCCGCTGCCCGACGCGATGATCGTCGAGCCGGCGCGCTTCATCGAACGGCTGTCGGCGTTTCTGCAAGCGCTGCCGCCGCTCGAAGGCGACGCGTGCTACGCCGTCGAGATCCGCGACGCCGCGATGCTCACGCCGCGCTTTATCCGCGCATTGCGTGACGCGAACGTGCGGTATTGCATCGGCGTTCATGCGCGCATGCCGGACGTGCGCCGTCAGGCGAAAGCGCTCGCGCTGCTCGATGAAGAAAAAATGGGACCGCTCATCGTGCGCTGGAGTCTGCACAGCGGCTTCAAATACGAGCAGGCGAAAGCGAAGTACGAGCCGTTCGACAAGATCGTCGACGAAGACCTCGACACGCGCCAAGCGCTCGCCGAACTGGCCGCGCGATATGCGATCGCGGGCCAGCCGGTCGTGATCGCGGCGAACAACAAGGCGGAAGGCTCCGCGCCGCTGACCTGCTTCGAACTCGCGCGCGGCATCGCGCAGGCATGCGAGCGCGCGCGGATCGACTAGCGGCTAGACGCGCATCACGCCTTCAGGCGATGCACGAACTTCTTGCGAAACTTCGCGATCTTCGGCCCGACGACCGCCGCGCAATATCCCTGATTCGGATGCTGCGCGAAGTAGTTTTGGTGATACGCCTCGGCCGGATAGTAATCGTCGTCGAGCGGCACGACTTGCGTGACGATCTTGCCGCCGTAGACATCCTCGCGCTGCAACTCGTCGATGACTTCGAGCGCCGTCTTGCGCTGTTCGTCCGAATGCGTGAAAACGGCCGAGCGATACTGCGTGCCCACATCGTTGCCTTGTCGGTTGAGCTGCGTCGGATCGTGCGTCGCGAAGAAGATCTCGAGCACTTCGCGATACGTGATGACCGACGGATCGAACACGACCTTCACCACTTCCGCGTGACCGGTGTCGCCGCTGCAAACCTGCTCGTACGACGGATTCACCACCTTGCCGCCCGCATAGCCCGATTCGACCGACTCCACGCCCTGCACCGCGAGAAACACGGCTTCGGTGCACCAGAAACATCCGCCGCCGAGTGTCGCGGTCTCAAGTCCGGGTTGAGTCATAAGGCAAGCTCCTCATCAAGTGCATGCGGCCACGCCGCGGATCATGCATATGGATGCGTCCGTCCGGTTATTCAATCGCCCGGGCGCGATGAATCGAGCTTACTGGGTTTGCGCACGCCGCGCAGAAAGCCCTCGTGCGGCAGAGAACTTGCTGCCGCAGTACGGTCATTCGACGGCCGGCGGCAGCCGATTCCGATAGAATCGACACAAATCTCCAGCTTTTACATGGCTTCTGAAAAGGTTCTTCCGACTGAAGCGCGACGCGCGGCCGGCTCGGTAGCACACGACACACTCGACCGCCCATTTGCCTGCCGATCTGCCGAATGACACGCGCCAAAACCCCGAATTTCGATCCGACCGCGTTTCGCGCCGCGCTCGGCCAGTTTGCGACCGGCGTCACGGTCATCACGACGCGCACCGAATCCGGCCAGTTGATCGGCATCACCGCGAGTTCGTTCAACTCGGTGTCGCTGAATCCGCCGCTCGTGCTGTGGAGTCTCGCGACGAAATCGGCGTCGATGCCGGTGTTCCGCGCCAATAGCCACTACGTGGTGAATGTGCTCGCGGCGTCGCAGATCGACCTGTGCAAGCGCTTCGCGACCGTCAAGGGCGACCGCTTCGCGGGCGTCTCGCACGCCGCCGGCGATACCGGCATGCCCGTGCTCGACGGCGCGCTCGCGTGGTTCGAATGCCACAATCGCAGCCGCTACGACGAAGGCGATCACGTGATCTTCGTCGGCGAAGTGGAGCGATGCGGCGTGCGCGAAGACGCAAGCGACGTCGCGCCGCTCGTCTTCCAGGCGGGCGCTTTTCACACGCTCGGACCGCTCGAATAACTTACGCCGTGTGGCCGCGCCCCGGCTGCTCGATCAGCGCGACCGGCACGCCCGCGTCGTCCTTCATCGTCTGCAACACGATGTTCGAGCGAATGTCGATCACGCCAGGCGCCTTGTAGAGCTTCGAGAGAATGAAGTCGGAGTAGTGTTTGAGGTTATGCGCAAGCACGCGCAGCACGTAATGCGTGTCGCCCGTGACGACGAACGCGCCGACCACTTCGGGCCATTCGCGCACAGCCGCGGCGAACTTCTCGTGCCAATTTTCCTGGTCATTGCGCATCGAAACGTGGACGAACGCCTCCAGTTCGATGCCAAGCCGCTCGCGGTCGAGGCACGCGCGATAGCTCGCGATCACCCCTTCCTCTTCCAGCAGCCGCATTCGGCGCAGACACGCCGACGGCGAGAGCGAGATGCGCTCCGCCAGGTCCAGGTTACTGATCCGTCCATCTTCCTGCAGTACCGCCAGAATTCGGCAATCCGTTGCATCGAGCGTGAATCCGGTCATTTTTGAGTCCCCTAGCCCGTTTCATCGAATTATGTTCTAAGCGCGACAGTTTTGGGTGGTTATTTCGCAAGCACTTTTCGAGATGACACGACTATGATTTGACGCATCTCCACGCTTTCTGCTAGGGCGCGTCATGACGCTTCTGGACATTTCTCCACCGATCAATCCCGCCACGCCCGTCTGGCCGGGCGATACGCCGGTCGGCATCGAGCGCGTGTGGCGCATGGAGGCGGGCTCGCCCGTCAACGTCGCGCGGCTTACGCTTTCGCCGCACACCGGCTCTCATGCCGATGCCCCGCTTCACTACGACGAACACGGCGCGCCGATCGGCGAAGTCGCGCTCGACACGTACATCGGTGCGTGCCGCGTCGTGCACTGCATCGGCGCGTCGCCGCTCGTGACGCCCGAGCACGTCGCCGCGCATCTCGCCGACTGTCCGCCGCGCGTTTTGTTGCGCACCTACACGAACGCGCCGCTCGACGCGTGGGACAGCGCGTTCGCCGCCGTCGCGCCCGAAACCATCGACTTGCTGGCAGAAAAAGGCGTGAAACTCATCGGCATCGATACGCCGTCGCTCGATCCGCAAGACTCGAAGACGATGGATGCCCACAAGCGCATCCGCGCGCACGGCATGGCGATTCTCGAAGGCCTCGTGCTCGATGCCGCCGCGCCCGGCGATTTTGAACTGATCGCCCTGCCGCTCAAATTCTCGACGCTCGACGCGAGTCCCGTTCGCGCCGTCCTGCGTCCGCTTTCCTGATGATCTTCAAATTTATGGACTTTTCGATGAAACATCGTGACGAAGCCGCGGCGCTCGACCGCGACGATCCGCTCGGCGCGCTGCGCGACCAGTTCGCGCTCGCCGACGGCGTGATCTATCTCGACGGCAACTCGCTCGGCGTGCCGCCCAAGGCCGCCGCCGCGCGCGCCGCCGATGTGATCGGCGCCGAATGGGGCGAAGGCCTGATCCGCAGCTGGAACACGGCCGGCTGGTTCGCGCTGCCCAAGCGCCTCGGCAACAAGCTGGCGCCGCTGATCGGCGCGGGCGAGGACGAAGTCGTCGTCACCGATACGATTTCGGCGAATCTTTTCAAGGTCCTGTCGGCCGCGCTCAAGCTCGCGAACGAGCGCGATCCGAAGCGGCGCGTGATCGTCTCCGAACGTTCGAACTTTCCGACCGATCTGTACATCGCGCAGGGCTTGATCGAGCAACTGGATCGCGGCTACGAGCTGCGTCTCGTCGATGACCCTTCCGAATTGCCGACGGCCATCGACGAAAACACCGCCATCGCGATGATTACGCACGTCAACTATCGCACCGGCTACATGCACGACATGGCCGCGCTCACGCAGACGATTCATCGCGCGGGCGCGCTCGCGGTCTGGGATCTCGCGCATTCGGCGGGCGCGGTGCCGGTCGATCTGAACGGTGTGGGCGCGGATTACGCCGTTGGCTGCACGTACAAGTATTTGAACGGCGGGCCGGGTTCGCCCGCGTTCGTCTGGGTGCCGAAGCGCCATCAGAACGCGTTTTCGCAGCCGCTTTCCGGCTGGTGGGGGCACAAGAAGCCGTTCGAAATGAACCCGGTGTATCGGCCGGACGACGGCATCGGCCGTTTTCTTTGCGGCACGCAGCCGATCGTGTCCATGTCGCTCGTCGAATGCGGGCTCGATGTTTTCCTGCAAACCGACATGCAGGCTCTGCGTCGCAAATCGCTGGCGCTTTCGGACTTGTTTATCAAGCTCGTCGAGGAACGTTGCGGCGACTTTCCGCTGTCGCTCGCGACGCCGCGCGATCACGCGCAACGCGGCTCGCAGGCGAGCTTCGAGCATCCGAACGGCTATGAAGTGATGCAGGCGCTGATCGCGCGCGGCGTGATCGGCGATTATCGCGAACCGCGCATCTTGCGCTTCGGCTTCACGCCGCTCTACACACGTTTCGTCGATGTATGGGACGCCGTCGAAATCCTGCGCGACGTGCTCGCGACCGAAAGCTGGCGCGCGCCCGAGTTCGCCGAGCGCGCATCGGTGACTTGAGAGGAACGTCGACATGAGCACTACACAAGGCTGCCCTTTCGGCCACGGCGCGCAGAACGCGACGCAAGAAAAAGGCTGGCACGACGCCAAGCTCGATTTCTCCGATTCGATGAGCTACGGCGATTACCTCGGCCTCGATTCGATCCTCAACGCGCAGCGTCCGCTCTCGCCGGATCACAACGAGATGCTGTTCATCGTGCAGCATCAGACGAGCGAGCTGTGGATGAAGCTCGCGCTATACGAACTGCGCGCGGCGCTCGCGGCGGTGCATCGCGATGAATTGCCGCCCGCGTTCAAAATGCTCGCGCGCGTGTCGCGCATCTTCGAGCAGCTGGTGCAGGCGTGGAACGTCCTCGCGACGATGACGCCCTCCGAATACACCGCGATGCGCCCGTATCTCGGACAGTCGTCGGGCTTTCAGTCGCATCAATATCGGCAGATCGAGTTCATGCTCGGCAACAAGAACGAGCAGATGCTGAAGCCGCACGCGCATCGGCCGGAGATTCTCGCGCAGGTCCGCGAAACGCTCGAGGCGCCCTCTTTCTATGACGAAGTGATTCGCCTGCTCGCGCGACGCGGCTTCGCGATCGATCCGGCGCGCCTGAACCGCGACTGGACGCAGCCGACGACGCACGATCCGTCTGTCGAAGCGGCGTGGCTCGCGGTGTATCGCGATCCGTCGCAACACTGGGATTTGTACGAGATGGCCGAGGAACTCGTCGATCTCGAAGACGCGTTCCGGCAATGGCGCTTCCGGCATGTGACGACGGTGGAGCGCATCATCGGTTTCAAGGGCGGCACGGGCGGCACGGCGGGCGCGTCGTATCTGCGCAAGATGCTCGATGTCGTGCTGTTCCCGGAGCTTTGGCACGTCCGAACGGTGCTCTGAGTCGTTACGCGAGACGCGCGGCAAGCGCCTTCAGCTTCGGGCCGATCGTCTCGCGGAAATACGCTTCGCCCATCGAAGACGCCGGCCCGCTGCTCGACAGCACGAGCCAGCGTCCGTTGCGCAGATCGCGGACCGGCGCGGCGATGGCGTTCACATCGTCGTGCCACTCGCGAAACGAGTAGCAGCAGCCGTCGCGCGCGAAATCCTCGATCGAGCGGCGGGCCGCTTCGACCTTCTCTTCGCCTTCGTTCCTGCCGAGTTCCTCAAACAGAGCTTCGCGCGCCGCGTCGTCCTGCACGGCGAGATAGGCGCGGCCCATCGAACTCGTGAGCATCGACAGACGCGAGCCGGGCGCGAGGCCGAGCGTCAGCGCCGTCTCGCTGCGGATGGTTTCCAGATAGATCATGTCGAGCCCGTCGCGGCAGCCGAGCGACACCGCCGCGCCGATCTCCCGCGCCAGCGCGCGCATGTGCGGACGCGCGAGTTCGAGCGTGTCCGCGCCCGCGAGCAGCGTGAAGCCAAGCGACAGCACGCCGGTATCGAGCGCGTATTTGCCCGCGGGTTCGTCGAAACGCAGATAGCCGAGCGTCGTCAGCGTGTAGGCGAGACGATTGACCGTCGCCTTCGGCAATCCCGTGCGGTCGACGAAATCGCGATTGCCGAGCAGCGTCTCGCCGGGACGAAACGTGCGCAGCAGGTCGAGCCCGCGAGCGAGCGCGACGACGAACTTGCGCTCGTCGACATCTTCCGACGAGATGAGGCGCCCGGAATTTCGATTGGAATCTGTCGACATCGGGTGATAGACTCGAAGCTGATTTGCAAAACATTGTTCCGCGTAG
The DNA here is from genome assembly GCF_023630765.1 of Caballeronia sp. ATUFL_F2_KS9A. Classification (NCBI taxonomy): domain Bacteria; kingdom Pseudomonadati; phylum Pseudomonadota; class Betaproteobacteria; order Burkholderiales; family Burkholderiaceae; genus Caballeronia; species Caballeronia sp. ATUFL_F2_KS9A. Next base: position 88,888 of record NZ_JALQEK010000012.1, read on the forward strand.
CGGAACTCACGTCAAGCGCCACGCGCTTCGGCCGATCACGCGAGCCGGTCGGCGCACGGCGCTTCACGATGAAATCAGGAGATTGCACATGGCCGACGCCGCCCGTTTCAACTGGGAAGATCCGCTCTTGCTGGATCAGCAACTGACCGAAGACGAACGCATGGTGCGCGACGCCGCGCGCGCGTACGCGCAGGACAAGCTGCAGCCGCGCGTCATGCAGGCGTTTCGCGAGGAGAAGACCGATCCGGCGATCTTCCGCGAAATGGGCGAACTGGGCCTGCTCGGACCGACGATTCCCGAACAGTACGGCGGCCCGGGCCTGAACTACGTGTGCTACGGGCTGATCGCGCGTGAAGTGGAGCGCGTGGATTCGGGTTATCGCTCGATGATGTCGGTGCAGTCATCGCTCGTGATGGTGCCGATCAACACGTTTGGCAGCGACGCGCAAAAGGAAAAGTATCTGCCGAAGCTCGCGCGCGGCGAGTGGATCGGCTGCTTCGGTCTCACCGAGCCGAACGCGGGTTCCGATCCGGCCAGCATGACGACGCGCGCGAAGAAAGTGCAGAACGGTTTCTCGCTGTCGGGCACGAAGATGTGGATCTCGAACTCGCCGATCGCGGACGTGTTCGTCGTCTGGGCGAAGCTGGAGGAAGACGGGCGCGACGAGATCCGCGGCTTTATCCTCGAGAAAGGCTGGAAGGGTCTGTCGGCGCCGGCGATTCACGGCAAGGTCGGCTTGCGCGCGTCGATCACCGGCGAGATCGTGATGGACGAAGTGTTCGTCCCCGAAGAGAACATGCTGCCGAACGTGCGCGGCCTCAAAGGTCCGTTCACTTGCCTCAACTCGGCGCGCTACGGCATTTCCTGGGGCGCGCTCGGCGCGGCCGAAGCGTGCTGGCACACGGCGCGACAGTACACGCTCGATCGCAAGCAATTCGGTCGGCCGCTTGCCGCGAATCAACTGATTCAGAAAAAGCTCGCCGACATGCAGACTGAAATCGCGCTCGGCCTGCAAGGCGTGCTGCGCCTCGGCCGCATGAAGGACGAAGGCACGGCGGCCGTCGAGATCACGTCGATCATGAAGCGCAATTCGTGCGGCAAGGCGCTCGACATCGCCCGGCTCGCGCGCGACATGCTCGGCGGCAACGGCATCTCCGATGAATTCGGTGTCGCGCGTCATCTCGTGAACCTCGAAGTGGTGAACACGTACGAAGGCACGCACGATATTCACGCGTTGATTCTCGGACGCGCCCAAACCGGAATTCAGGCGTTTTTCTAAACAAGCTTCATTCACAATTGAAAAGGGCTGGCGCATGTTGCGCCAGCCCTTTTTGTTTTCACGCGTGCATTTGCGCATCGGCGTGTGTAACTTTCGATCTACGCCTGAAACTTTTACGGGCCAGATCGTATCAATTCGAAACGATGTCGATGAAATCACGAGGCGTCGGCGGTCGCGCACGGCCCGATGCGACTGGAACGGAAACTGCGACATTCAGCGCGGCAGGGCGCACGTCTCCTCGTCAGCGATCCCATCTTTGGTTACGATTCGCGTAACCTCACCGATTGGAGCCTTTAATGTCAGAAATCAACAAGGAGCGATTCATGTCGGATATCAAATCAGTACTCGCTGACGCCGAAGATCTCTTGAAGCAAGCAGCTACCGCCACCGGCGAACGCGCCTCCGAACTGCGCGAGACCGCACTCACCCGTCTCAAGCAAGCCAAGGAAAAAGCCGCCGACGCGCAAGTCGTCGTGATCGAGCGAGGCAAGAAGGCCGCCCGCGCCACCGACGATTACGTGCACGAGCATCCGTGGGCGTCCATTGGGATCGCGGCTGGCATCGGCATGGTGATCGGACTTCTGATCAACCGGAAGTAAAGCACCCGTCTTCGATTCAATGGCCCGCAGATTGCTAATCAGCTTTCTGTCGCGGTCCCCGCTGGACTGAACCGCGAGCGCCTCGCCCGGGCGCGCGGTTCGACACTCGCACCGGCCGGCTGCCTCGAGCGCCGACCGGACCCACAAACAGCGGCACCAAACGCGCCTCTCGCATTCAAGCCATGACGACAGAACGGCCAACGCAGCAATCGTCTCCCGGACCGTTGCGACGAATTCTGAGCTCCGCCTTCGCCATCTTCGAGACGCGCCTTGAACTCATCGGCATCGAGCTTCAGGAAGAAAAGGAGCGGCTCATCGGCGTGCTTTTCCTCGGGCTCGCCGCCATGATGCTCGCGATGATGGCGCTCATCTCCCTGACGGTGCTCATCGCCATCTTCTTCTGGGACACGTATCGCTGGCAGGCGCTCGGCGGCATCACCCTTCTGTACGCGCTGATCGCGGTCGGATGCGGCCTGCGTGCGCGCAGCAATCTGCGCGATGCGCCGAACATGTTCGACGACACGCTCGCCGAATTCCGCAAGGACCGCGATACCTTCCGTTGATTCCCGCGCCCAAATCAAGCCATGAGCCAACACGACGACACCTTCAAGCCTCCCAAGCGCGGCAAGATGCAGAAGCTGCGCACGCCGCACATGCGCGCGCTGCGCAAGGAACTGCTGATCGCCCGCGCGGATGTCGAGCGCATGGAGCTGCGGCAAGCCACCTATGATCTGCGCACGTCGGTCACGCATTTCAGCGTGCTGCGCTTCCTGATGCCTGGCAGCGGCGGCTCGCGCCGCTGGGGCAAGCGCGGCCGCGGCGGCTCGGCGGGCGGCATTGGCGGCATGCTCGCTTCGCTGCTCGGCTCGGGCAATGTCGGCTTGCTGTTCAAGCAGTATCCGGTCATCGGATCGCTCGCCTCGTTCGTACTCACCAAGCCGGTGCGGACGAAGCTGTTGCACAGCGCGAAGCCGGTGCTCAAATGGGGCGGTCTCGCGCTCGCCGGATGGGAAGGCTGGCGCATCTACACGCAGATGAAGCACGCCGCGCCCGAAACCTCCAACGACGCCGTCGATCCGACCGTTTTCTGACGCCCGCATCAACTCTTCCCCGCCCAGCATGACGCCGACTGTGCCGCATCGAGCGGCGTGGTCGCGTCAGGCGGGCGATTCCAGCGCAGCCCGGTGGCGTCGATGACGAACACGCCGCAGACATCGTCCTGCATCGCGCCCGCCGCGACCGGCACGGCTTCGATCGCATAACCGCCGTTCGTCGGCGTTTCCGGCAGCACGGCCACGCTGTACACGGCCGCCCCGCTCGACGGCGCGCGATCGAGCCCGGAAGCGAGCGCGATCACCTCGCCGCTTTCCGATGTTTGCGCAAGACGCGCGGTTTCCACGAACTGAACCGCGCGCAGCAAGGCCGACGCGGCGTCGAGCCGATGCGCCTTCACCACGTGCGCCCGATACGCCGGGATCGAGAAAGTCGCGATGATCGCGGCAACGCCCAGCGCGATCATCAGTTCAAGCAGACTGACGCCCTTTTCGTTCATATCGATCCTCAAAACGGCCTGGCGACGACGCGCCGCCAATATTGGGTGCTCACGCCATCGGCGATATCGATCCTAAGTTGCAGCCAAGCCTCGGAATCGGCATTCGCGCCGAAGCCCCGCGCGGTAATCAAATACGACGCGTTGGCCCGCGATTCGATCAGGCATTGCGGGGCGCGGCGCGCGTACGGCCACGAAGCGAACGGCGCGATCGCGGCAGCGGACGGTCCGTCGAACGAGGATTTCGCGCGCCATCGCGACGGCTCGTCCTTCGAACTCGGCGTTGGCAACGCGAGGGAAAGCATTCGGCTGCATCGGATCAACGCGCTGTCCGCGGCATGAAACGCGTGGACGCGCTCGCGCGTCGCGACGGTCGCGCTCGCCGCTACGAGCGACGTTTGCAGCCATGCGGCAGCCGTGATCAACATCATCGCGGCGAGGATCAGCACGATCGGCAACGTGCTTGCGCGTGTCAGCGAACGTCGCTTCATTGCGCGCCTCCGGACGGCGACGCCACCGAATTCCGTATCGCGACGCGCCGCCAGAAGACCTGGCGAACGCGGCCGTCCTCGACGGTTACGGGCAAGCCGTTGCAATCCACATAGTTCGCTTTCCGCTTGGCCTGTGCGATGAAACCGCGCACGACGATGCATACGTCCGCAGCATGGACATCGCGCCAGCGTTCGCGCGCGATAGCCGAAGCATCCGATGCGGACGGCGCCCCCGCGAGCCAATACATCACCCGCATTCGCTCGATGCCTTCGACGATCGGCTGCGCCTGTCTGCCGCCGCCTTCGCAGTACAACTCGGGCTCTCCGGTGGAACTGCTCGGCTTTGCGTAGAACCGGTTCGTGGCGATGGCGTCGGAGACCGCCTGGCCGAGGCAATCGGTCGGCGCCCCCGCGGTCGACGGCCAGGTCGAGACGGCGTCGGCTGAATAGCGAACCTGCAGGCCGTCCGAATGGCTTGCGAGCGATTCGCACGATGCGGTTGTATCCGCTCCAATCACGCGGCCTTGCGCGCAACCGAACATCGACGCATCGACCGGCGATTCCACGCTCAATGCGAATCCGGCCATCTGGATCTGCTGGGCCAGCATTTCCAAAGCGCTGGACGCGGCGTCGTGAATGCGCGCGGCATCGGCGGCGCGGTCGAAAGCGGCGCGCTGCCCGCGATAGAGCGACAGCGAAGCGATCACGATCAGCATGCCGAGCGCGAGCGCAATCGTCATTTCCAGCAGCGTATGGCCGCGCGATGAGAGCAAGCGCGGAGTCATCGCGCAAACGCCACGGCGATGCACGACGTGAGCGGCTTAGCCTGCGGTTCGGGGCACGGCTCGGAGCGGTCTTGCGCGCGCCAGCTCACGGTCGCGATGCGCACGCCATCGGCGCGATCGGATATTGCCACGTCGCCCGCAGGCAGCATCGAGGCCGCTCTCCCCTGCCATTGCGACACGATCGCCGCGCGGTCCGCATCGCTGCGAATGCCTTCCGCGACGGAATCTGCGATCATCGCGGCCCGTTCGTGCAGCAACGCCGCGCGTTCGCCGCGCGCGAGCGCGCTTTGCGTCGCGATGAGTCCGAGCGCGGTCACCGCCATCAGCGTAAGCGCGATCATCACTTCGATCAGCGAATCTCCACGTTGAACGTCTTTCATGCCGACGCTCCGCAGCCGCCTGAAGTCATGCGCGCCCGGCCGCCTGCCGCGAGCCGTATGCATCGACGTGACGACGGATTCGCGGCGGAATCGGCGCCGCGCGGACCGAATTCGAAGCTGCGGAATCCGCCGATCACCTGCCCCGAAGGCGGCGTGAACGAAAGCTCGGTCGATGTCCCGGCGATGGAAACCGATGTCATCGCCGGCTGCATGCGCAAAAGCGTCGAAACACCGTCGCGCTCGACGAACAAGCCCCATCCGCACGACCAGTCGGTGACACCGCTTTCGCAGCTTCGGCCCGATGCGAGGCAATGACGAGACGCATCGATCCTGCAAAGCGTGACGCGTGCACCGCGCCGCACGGCTTCGGCGCGCGCAAGCGACAGCGTGGAAAAGAGCGCGCGCGCCCGTGCATCGACTTGATCGCGCGCCTGCCACGCGACGAACGAAGGCGCGGCGAACGTCGCGAGGATCGCCATGACGGCGAGCACCACGCATAGTTCGACGAGCGTGAAACCTTGATTTGATGCGGGAATCGTCTGCATGCCTTATCGATCGAATCGAGCCGAAAAGCTCAATCTAGCGATAAGTCAGGCGCGCCGCCATTAGCCGAATGGCCGAGTGTTCGCGTTCTCCGATACCGGGCAGACTGCGCGAGCGAATGTCAGGAAACGAGGCTTGGGAAGGAAACGATGCGGAAAAGATCAGCGCTTGCGCGAACTCGACTTCTTCGGAGCGGTGCGCCGGAATTCATCGAGCACGTCTTCGAATTCGGAGACGTCTTCGAAACGCTTGTAGACGGAGGCGAAACGCACGTAAGCGATGGTATCGAGTTGTCGCAGCTCGTTCATGACGAGCTCGCCGAGACGCTCGCTCTGCACTTCGCGCTCGCCGCTGCCGAGCAACTGATACTCGATGCGCGACGCGGCGGCATCGATCGCATCGGCGGCGACCGGGCGCTTTCGCAGCGCAAGCTGCATGCTCGCGACGATCTTGCGTCGATCGAACTCGGTGCGGCTGCCGTCTTTCTTGACGACGCTCGGCAGCGCCAGTTCGACGCGTTCATACGTGGTGAAACGCTTGTCGCACGCGGGACAGCGCCGCCGCCGCCGAATGGCCGCGCCATCCTCCGACACGCGAGAATCCACGACCTGGGTATCTTCGTGTCGGCAAAATGGGCAGCGCATCGGCGGTGTGCTCGCGAATTAACGGTAGACCGGGAAACGCTTGGTCAGATCGGCCACTTGCGCGCGCACGCGCTCGAGGTTCGCCTGGTCTTCCGGATTGTCGAGCACGTCGGCGATCAGGTTGCCCACGATCTCCGCTTCCTTCGTGCCGAAGCCGCGCGTGGTCATCGCGGGCGAGCCGAGGCGCACGCCGCTCGTGACGAACGGCTTTTCCGGATCGTTCGGAATGGCGTTCTTGTTGACCGTGATGTGCGCGGCGCCGAGCGCGGCTTCCGCTGCCTTGCCGGTGATCTTCTTTGCGCGCAGATCGACGAGCATCACATGGCTTTCGGTGTGGCCCGAGACGATACGCAGACCGCGCTTCACGAGCGTTTCGGCCAGGACGCGCGCGTTATCGACCACGGCTTGCTGATACGCCTTGAATTCCGGCGACAGCGCTTCCTTGAACGCGACGGCCTTCGCGGCGATCACGTGCATCAGCGGACCGCCCTGAATGCCCGGAAAAATGGCCGAGTTGATCTGCTTCTCGAACTCGGCCTTCATCAGAATGACGCCGCCGCGCGGGCCGCGCAGGCTCTTGTGCGTGGTCGTCGTGACGAAGTCCGCGTGCGGCACCGGATTCGGATACACGCCAGCCGCGACGAGACCGGCGTAGTGCGCCATGTCGACCATGAAGTATGCGCCGACGCTCTTCGCGATCTTCGAAAGGCGCTCGAAATCGATCTTCAGCGCAAACGCCGACGCGCCCGCGACGATCAGCTTCGGCTTGTGTTCCTTGGCGAGCGCTTCGGTCTTGTCGTAGTCGATGTCCTCGGCTTCGTTCAGGCCGTAGCTCACGACGTTGAACCACTTGCCCGACATGTTGACCGGCGAGCCGTGCGTGAGGTGACCGCCTTCGGCAAGGCTCATGCCCATGATCGTGTCGCCCGGCTTGAGCACGGCGAAAAACACGCCCTGATTCGCCTGCGAGCCGGAGTTCGGCTGCACGTTCGCGGCTTCGGCGCCGAAGAGTTGCTTCACGCGGTCGATCGCGAGCTGCTCGACGATGTCCACATATTCGCAACCGCCGTAATAGCGCTTGCCGGGATAGCCTTCGGCGTATTTGTTCGTGAGTTGCGAGCCCTGCGCGGCCATTACGGCCGGGCTCGTGTAGTTTTCCGACGCGATCAGCTCGATGTGATCTTCCTGGCGGCGGTTTTCCTGCTCGATCGCCTTGAGCAATTCGGGATCGACATTGGCGAGGGTACTTTCGGCTCTGTCAAACATACGTTTTCCGTGAGATCAAAACAGGTTGACCGGATCGCGCGTGCGCCACGTTCGAAACAGACGCAAAAGACGCTGGAAACCGATGGAGTCCAGGCGCGGCGGATAGAGGAAGAATCCGGTTTCGCGGAACGGACAGCCACCAGCAACGCAGCGACGGCGTGCGGATCTCAGCTGCCCAGGCGAACGGCAAAACGACGCTCCGCGCTTCCTGGTGGGTTGCTCCACCTTGAATCCGAAGATTCTATCGCCAGTCACGCGGGGTTTGAGCGTTGTAGTGTAATGGCCGGCCATGCTTTAGGCAACCGGCTTACAGGGCAATCGGACGGGCGCGCAGCCACGCTTAAAGCACGATCGTTCGCGCCCACGGTTGCTTGCCGCGCCGCATCAATGGAAGTACGCTTTGCGCCGTTGCCGGACGCGTCGCCCTGCGCGCGTCGGCTTTGCCCGTCTCAGTCCATTCGGAGTCCGCTCATGATCGTTTTTGTCACCGGCGCGTCGGCCGGATTCGGCGCCGCCATCGCCCGCACGTTCGTCAAAGGCGGCCATCGTGTGATCGCCGCCGCGCGTCGCAAGGAGCGCCTGGTCGCGCTGTCGAACGAACTCGGCGACGCGCTTCTGCCAGTCGAACTCGACGTACGGGACGAAAACGCCGTCCGCAACGCCGTCGCGGCCCTGCCCGACGCGTTCGCGCAGATCGACGTGCTGGTGAACAACGCCGGACTCGCGCTCGGCCTCGAACCCGCGCAACGCGCGAATCTCGACGACTGGAAGAACATGATCGACACGAACTGCACGGGTCTCGTGACGGTCACGCACGCGATCTTGCCGGGCATGATCGAGCGCAATCGCGGACATGTGTTCAACATGGGATCGGTGGCGGGCACGTATCCGTACGCCGGAGGCAACGTGTACGGCGCGACGAAGGCGTTCGTGCGGCAGTTCAGCCTGAACCTGCGCGCGGACGTCGCCGGCACCGCCCTTCGCGTGACGGACATCGAGCCGGGGCTCGTCGGCGGCACCGAGTTTTCGAACGTGCGCTTCAAGGGCGACGACAGCAAAGCCGCGACTGTATATAAGGATGTGCAGGCGCTCACGCCCGAGGACATCGCCGACGCGATCTACTGGATCGCCACGCGCCCGGCACACGTGAACATCAACGCGATCGAGATGATGCCGGTCGCCCAGACGTTCGCACCGTTGCAAATTCACCGCGGCTGATTCCGATATCTGCCTAAGGATTTGGCGGGGGTGCTTCCGGTTCCGGTAAAATGCCGCCGATGAATATTTGTCAAAATGCGAGCCAGATCGTGTTTATGAGCCTCTGCGCGAGCGGAGCGGCGCAAAGGTGAGTGATCCGTTGACTTTCGAGTGGCCGATTCGGGTGTATTACGAGGACACCGACGCCGGCGGCATCGTCTTCTACGCGAACTACCTGAAGTTCTTCGAACGGGCGCGCACCGAATGGCTGCGCGCGTGCGGAATCGATCAGCAGCGTCTCGCCGATTCGAGCGACATCCTGTTCGTCGTGAGACGCACGGCCGTCGAATATTCGTCGCCGGCACGCCTGGATGACGTCATTCGCGTTGTAAGTCGCATCGAGCGCCTCGGCCGTGCATCGGTGGATTTTCATCAGGAAGCGTGGCGCGACGGCGTGCTGCTCGCGAGCGGCGACATTCGCGTTGCCTCGGTGGATCGCGCGTCGATTCGCCCGGCCGCCATTCCGGATGCGGTGATCGAAGGATTGAAGCGCGGCCCGCACGCGACGCTCGCCGCGGCATCGCGCGGCGCAGATCAAGACCGAGCCTGAACGATGAACTCATCGCACACCGAAGCGAAACAGGGCATCGGGAACAGAGGAAGCATTAACGAGCATGAGCCGGCCACGGCACGGCTTTCGTTTGATTCACATCCATTTCACGAAAGCATGACGCTTTGACCGGACGCCCCTTTCGGGACGTAACAGCAGACCTTTATGAACAATACACAAGACCTGTCGATCATTTCCCTCGTCGTTCACGCGAGCCTGCTCGCGCAGGCCGTGATGGCGCTGCTGTTGCTGCTGTCGCTCCTGTCGTGGACCTTCATTTTCCGCAAGTGGTTTGCCATTCGCCGCGCGCGCGCGCAGACCGAGCGCTTCGAGCGCGATTTCTGGTCGGGCGGGGACCTGCAGGCGCTGTATCAAAGCGCGGCGAACAACCGTCACACGATCGGCGCGCTCGAGCGTATCTTCGAATCCGGCATGCGTGAATTCCTGAAGGGCAAGGAGCGCCGGATCACCGATCCGGGCGCGATTCTCGACGGTTCCCGCCGCGCGATGCGCGCCGCGTTCCAGCGCGAAATGGACGTGCTCGAAGCGAACCTCGCGTTCCTCGCGTCGGTCGGTTCCGTGAGTCCTTATATCGGTCTCTTCGGCACGGTGTGGGGGATCATGAATTCGTTCCGCGGTCTCGCCAATGTGCAGCAGGCGACGCTCGCGAACGTGGCGCCCGGCATCGCCGAAGCGCTCGTCGCGACCGCGATCGGCCTCTTCGCCGCGATTCCCGCAGTGGTCGCGTACAACCGCTACGCGCACGACATCGACCGTCTGGCGATCCGCTTCGAGACCTTCATCGAAGAGTTCTCGAACATCCTGCAGCGTCAGGCGCACTAACAGAAGGAGTCCGCGATGGCAGGCCCCATTCGTTCCAGCATGCGCGGCGGCTCGCGCCGCGCGATGGCCGACATCAACGTCGTGCCATACATCGACGTGATGCTCGTGCTGCTCGTCATCTTCATGGTGACGGCGCCGCTCGTTTCGCCCTCGATCATCAATCTGCCGACCGTCGGCAATGCGCAGCCGCAGGAGCAGCAGCCGCCGCTCGTCATCAACATCAAGGCGGACGGCAGCATGAACGTGCGCTACAAGGAAGAAGGCGGCGCGACGCAAGAGCAGAAGATGACGATGAACGATCTCAACAGCTTCGTGCTCAACCGTCAGGAATCACATCCGGATCAGCCCGTCGTGATCGCGGCGGACAAGACCGTGAAGTACGAAGTCGTGATGAACGTGATGTCCGATATGAAGGCGCGCGGCGTGAAGCGCGTCGGATTGCTCGTCAAATCGCAATGACCCTTTCGCACAGGCCGACACGCGCATCGTCCGCGCGACCGAATCGCCCGCCGCGTGAACGCGGCACGGGTAAGGCGTTCGCGCTCGCGGCGTTGATGCATCTGCTGCTCGGCTGGTTCCTGTATCACGGCATCAACTGGCAGAACAACACGCCGGCGGGCGCGGAAGCGGAAATCTGGACCGAGATTCCGGACACGCCCGCGCCGACGCCGCGCCCTGCCCCGCCGCCGCCCGCGCCGGTGAAGGTGCAGCCCGCGCCGCCGCCGGCGAAGGACGAAGACGCGGACATCGCGTTGCAGGAGAAGAAGCGCAAGCAGCAGGAAGCCGCCGCGCGCGAAGCGCAACTCGCCGAGCAGCGCCGTCAGCAGGAAGAGGCGAAGCAGGAAGCGGAAGCGAAGCGTCAGCAGCAGCTCGCCGCGCAAGCCGCCCAGCAGAAGGCGATGCAGGACAAGCAGAAGCAGATCGAGCAGCAGCGTCAGGCCGACCTGCAGAAGCAGCAACAGAAGGCGCAGCAGGACAAGCAGCGTCAGCAGCAGCAAGCCGAAGCGCAGAAGCAGGAACAGCTCAAGGAGCAGAAGGAGAAGGAACAGCAGGAAGCCAAGGCGAAGGCCGACGCGCAAGCCAAGGCCAAGGCTGAGTCCGACGCGAAAGCGAAGGCCGCGGCGCAAGCGAAAGCCAAGGCCGACGCGGAAGCGAAAGCCAAGCTCGATGCCGAGCGCAAGGCGCGTCTCTCGCAACTGCAAGGGCAGTTGGGCGGCGGCACGGCGGGCAGCGGCGAAGGCCTGGCCAAGAGCGGCACCGGCAAGGGCGCGGGCGGCAATGCGACCTCGCCTGGCTACGCCGAGAAGGTGCAGCGTCGCGTGCGGCCGAACATCGTGTGGGCCGGCGAAACGGCCGGGCTCGAGACGGTCGTGTCGGTGCGCTGCTCGCCGTCGGGCACGCTGCTGTCGGCGAATATCACGCGCTCGAGCGGCAACGAGCAGTGGGATCAGGCGGCACTGCGCGCGGTACAGCGCTCGGATCCGATGCCGGTGGATATCGACGGCAAGGCGCCTTCGAGCTTCACGATCACGCTGCGTCCGGCGGGCGGTTAACGCGCTAGTCAGCAGTGAAGCGCGCTTGAAAGCTCGCATTAAGCAGCGGGAACGAAATGTGCGACCGCGGGTCTGTTCTGCAGTCCGCGGACACTTGAAAACGCTTTTATCTGGAACCTATACAGCATGAGTTTGATGACGAAGCTTGGCCTGAAAACGCTGGTCGCGTCCTGCCTGATCGCAGCCGGCACCGCTGCACACGCCCAGTTGAACGTACTCGTGACCGGCGTCGGTTCGACCCAGTTTCCGATCGCGACGGCCAATTTCGCCAATGAAGCGAGTTCGCCGCAGCAAGTCAGCGCGATCATTCGCCAGGATCTGCAGCGCAGCGGCAAGTTCACGAATATCGACGCCGGCAGCGCGCCGGTCGCGGAATCCGATACGGTCGATCTCGGCGCGTGGAAGGCAAAAGGCGCGGACGCGTTCGTGTCGGGTAGCGTGAACAAGCTGCCGAACGGCCAATACGAAGTGCGCTTCCGGCTCTACGACACCGTCAAGCAGCAGAACCTGGGCGGCCTGTCGCTCGTCAGCGCCGAAAGCGGCCTGCGCATGAGCGCGCACAAGATCGCCGACTACATCTACGCGAAGCTGCTCGGCGGCCGCGGCGTGTTCGCAACGCGTCTGTCCTACGTCATTCAGACGGGCGGCCGTTATCAATTGCAAATTTCCGATTCGGACGGTCAGGAAGCGAAGATCGCCCTCTCCAGCCCGGAACCGATCATTTCGCCGGCGTGGTCGCCGGACGGCACGAAGGTCGCATACGTGTCGTTCGAGAAAAAGAAGCCGGTGGTGTACATCCACGACCTGCCGACGGGACGTCGCGTAGTCGTGTCGAATCAGAAGGGCAACAACAGTGCCCCGTCGTGGTCGCCTGATGGCCGCAAGCTCGCGGTCGCGCTCTCGCGCACGGGCAACACGCAGATTTTCGAAGTCAACGCAGACGGCTCCGGCCTGCGCCGTCTGACACAAGGCAGTTCCATCGACACCGAGCCGTTCTACTCTCCTGATGGCAACTGGATTTATTTCACGAGCGATCGCGGCGGCCAACCGCAGATCTACAAGATGCCGGCGGCGGGTGAAAGCGCCGGCGCGGCCCAGCGGGTCACGTTTGCGGGTGCGTACAACACCAGCCCGCGCGTGAGTCCGGACGGCAAGCAACTCGCGTACATTTCGCGCACTGGCGGCGGCTTCAAGCTGTATCTGCAGGACCTCGCGTCCGGCACGGCGACGGGGCTGACCGACACGACGCATGACGAATCGCCGAGCTTCGCGGCGAATGGTCAGTACATCCTCTACGCCACCCAAGTGAACGGACGTGGCGTGTTGGCAGCCGTTTCGACCGACGGTCGCACGCGGCAAGTCTTGTCAGTTCAGGGCGGTGTGGTGCGCGAGCCGTCCTGGGGTCCGTTCATGCAATAAGTCCAGCAATAACGTTTCACATACAACGTTCAGCTACAACACAAGGAGAGGTACCATGATGTCGAAACTTCGTATCGGCCTGGCAGTTGCGATGGTCGGCGCATTGGCGGCGTGTCACTCGGGCGTGAAGCTCGACGAAGGCCAGAACAAGGGTGCAGTCGGCACGCAGCCGAACCCGACGGACGTGAAGCAGGTCAACATCGACCCACTGAACGATCCGAACAGCCCGCTCGCCAAGCGCAGCATCTATTTCGACTTCGACAGCTATGCCGTGAAGGACGACTATCAGCCGCTGCTGCAACAACACTCGTCGTACCTGAAGAGCCATCCGGAGCGTCACGTCCTGATTCAAGGCAACACCGACGAACGCGGCACGAGCGAGTACAACCTCGCGCTCGGCCAGAAGCGTGCGGAAGCCGTGCGTCGTGCAATGTCGCTGATGGGCGTCGCCGATTCGCAGATGGAAGCCGTGTCGCTCGGCAAGGAAAAGCCGACTGCAACGGGTCACGACGAATCGTCGTGGGCACAGAACCGCCGTGCGGACCTCGTGTACCAGCAGTAATTTACTTAACGTAACCAGTCACGGGTGAGTCGCCCTATGTTGTATCGCTTTCCCTTGCTGCGCGCGGCCGCAGCCGCGTGTGTAGTCGGTTCGACGATGTTGAGTGCGCCCGCGCACGCCGGCGTCTTCGACGACAACGAAGCGCGTAAAGCCGTGCTCGATCTGCGCACGAAGACTGACAGCCTGTCCAGTCAGTTGCAGGCCGCGCAGCGCACGATCCTCGATCAGCAGAATCGTATCGACCAGCTCAATCAGCAGGTCGCGACGGTTCGTGGCCAGAACGAGGATCTGGCCAACCAGGTCGCCACGCTGCAGAAGCAGCAGAAGGACTATTACGCCGATCTCGATTCGCGCTTGAAGAAATTCGAGCCGCAGCAAGAGACGATCGATGGCGTGACGGGTTCGGTGCAGCCGGGCGAGACGGAAGCGTTCAACGCAGCGTCGACTCAGTTCCGTAACGGTGACTACAAGAATGCCGCGGCGTCGTTCAAGGCGTTCGTGGCGAAGTACCCGCAGAGCCCGTATCAGCCGACGGCGCGGTATTGGCTCGGCAATGCGCTCTATGCGCAGCGCGACTACAAGGGATCGACTGCGATCTGGCAGGACCTGGTGAAGAGTTATCCGACGCATCCGCGAGCGCCCGAGGCGTTGCTCGCAATCGCGAACAACCAGATCGAGCAAGGTCAGAAAGCGGCTGCGAAGCAGACGCTTCAGCAGATCATCTCGCAGTACGCCGGCACGGAAGTCGCGCAGACCGCGCAGAGCAAGATGTCGCAAGTGAAGTAAGCGAAGCCGAAGTTCGGAGTTTCGCGCCTCTCGAGGAGAATGCCCGCGGGCAATGGAGCCGCGGGCGTTTTTCTTTCGATGATTTGATGATTCTTCAACCGAGCGGGTTGACAGATTCGCGAATCGAAGTTTATAATTTTGCCTCTTTCGGGTCGTTAGCTCAGCTGGTAGAGCAGCGGACTTTTAATCCGTTGGTCACAGGTTCGAATCCCGTACGGCCTACCAAGTATCAGGTAAAAAGCCCAGTCATTGCGACTGGGCTTTTTGCTTTGGCCGTTCGGTCCTTCGCATCACTGGTCCAGCAGCCTTAGCCGCGGCGTGAGCTCGAGCGCGGCGACGGCCTCGAACATATCGTTCGCTTCACTCAACGCACGGTCCGCTTCGGCCTTGCGCTTCTTGTAGCTCGAATGTCTGTTGAACCCGGCGCCCAGCAGCATCACGCCGACCAACGCGCTCGGCCAGACGAAGTACGCCGCGAGCAGGCACAACACGCCCCAGAACGTGTAGGGCCAGAGCTTCGGCTCGGCGGGTATCGAATTGCGCGCCATCTCGATTCGCGCGAGCGCCCGTTCCAGTCCTTCGACGCAACCGCCGCGCTCCCGCAACCGCCCTTCGATTTCATACACCGCGCGCATCGTCTTCTCTTTCGACGGAAGCGACAAGGAACCGATGTCCGTCAGCAAGCTGATCGATTCGTTGACTTGCGCGAAGGATCGCGCCAACGACGCGAAGGTCTGCTCATGCTCGGGAAGCGCCATCGCTTTGCGGACGTCCGAACGCCCCACGCAGACCCCGTGCGAAAAGAAATATTGCTGGATCGCGCGCGATGTTCGGTTCTTGAGACCCGCGAGAAATTCCTCGTTGGCCTGTTCCCTTCTACTCATTGTTTTCGCTCCTCGACATGGTGGGGCCTCATCCCCCGGCGCCGCTATTCTTTCCGCTTATGTCGAAGACCGTCACCCGAAAAATCCGAAAGCCTGATGGCCGCCCCGTCCGATCAAGACACGATTTGTCTCGATAGTTTCTATAATCAGGAGCAACCTTTCCTCGCCTGCGCATCATGACCTCCAGCCTCGACGAAGCCATCCTCCGCGTGCTCCCTACCGAGCGCGACGCGACCGCGTGGCTATCGACGCCCGAAGTCCGCAGACGTCTCGAAGAGCGCGGTCATCGCGTCGGCTATACGAAGAAGGTGCAGCGTCATCTGACGGCGCTCGAAGCCGATGCGCGCGTCGTATCCATGCTCAACGGCCGCGAGCTGCTCTGGCAGCGCAAGCCGTGGCTGCACGGCTTGCAGGAAGGCATGAGCGGTTTGATGAGCGCATCGGAGGCGGTGGCGTTTCACATCCTCCAGCGCTTTGCGGGCAACAAGCTGCCGAATGCCGTCACGCGCGACATCGATCCGCTGTTCAAGGCCGCCGAATCGCGGCTGTCGCAGGAAACGGCGGACAGCCGCATCTATCGCGCGTGGGCCGACAAGATCGATTCCGTCGATGGCGCCTTCACGCTGATTCGGCCGAAGCTGCGTCCGGAAATCTTTCAGACGGTCGCGACCGCTACGTTCTTCGAGCGCGAACTGCTCGTGCAGTATCGCGCGGCATATCGGGGCGAACGCAGCGACGAACCGCGCACGAAAAAGCTGTGGCCGCTCGCGCTGGTCGAATCCGCGGGCGTGATGTATATGGTCGCGCAAGATCCGAGTCGCGCGCCGCGTCCGGAGAAAGGCGAAACGGAATGGACGCGCGCGCTGTATCGGCTGGACCGGATTCGCTCGGTTTCCGAGTCGGGCGAATCTTTCACGTATCCGGACGATTTCAAGCTGCGCAAATACATCGAAACGCAGCAGGTCTTCGACTTTCTGCCCGAGCCGCCGGTGCTGCTCGAACTTGCGTTCGAAGGCAACGCGGGCAATCAGTTGCGCGAATCGCCGATGTCGAAGGATCAGAAAATCGACACGTTGCCCGACGGCCGCATGAAAGTCACCGGCACCGTCACGCCAAGTCTCAAGCTGCGCTGGTGGCTGCGCGCGCTCGGCGCGGGGGTCGAGATTCTCGCGCCGCAAGCGTTGCGTGACGAGTTCGCCGAGGATTTCGCCAAGCTGGCGAAGCGCTATCGGACGAGCTGACGCATCAACCCATATAACGCACGTTCACCTGCGGCCCGAACACCTCGCGCACGATATCGACGAGATGATCGTGGTGGCTCAGAAAGATCACCTGCGTGCGTTTCGCGATCTGCGCGAGCACGCGCAAGCCGGCGCGCGCGCGGCCATCGTCGAAGTTGATGAAGAGATCGTCGGCGACGAACGGCAACGCCGACGCCTTCTCGCCATGCTCTTCCAGCGCCGCGAGCCGCAGCGCGAGATACAGCTGATCGCGCGTGCCCTCGCTCATGCCGGCGATATCCACATGCTCGCCGCTCGCGCGAATCGCGGACAGCGCCATCGGCTGACGATCGTAATCGACGACGAGCCGCGAGAACGTGTCGAGCGTGAGCGCCGAAAAAATCGTGCTTGCGCGCGACAGCATCGGTCCCTGACGGCGCTCGCGATAACGGTCGATCGCCCACTTGAGCAGCGTCGACGCCGTTTCGACCTTGACGAAGCGCTCGGCGGCATCGGACATCGTGGCGAGCGCTTCCTGGCGCTTCGCTTCGGCGCGCGCGGCGTTCGCTTCGCCTGAAATGGCATTGAGTTCGCGGCGCGCGGCGTCGAGTGCCGTCGCCGTTTCGCTCGCGATTCTCACCGATTCCGACAGCGCCGCGCCGATGCGCGAGAGCTCCGCCTGCACGTTCGACATGTCCGCGCCCTCCACTTCCGCGATGAGTTCGTCGAGCGTCAGGCCATCGCCGCCCTTGATGAGCGCGGCGCGCGCGTCGTCGACGGCGGCGGCCAGTTCGCGCTTCTTCTGCGATTGCGCGATGCGTGCCTGAAGCACGTCCGGCGTATCGACACCCGCCAGATCGTAGAGCGGACGCAGCGTCGCCTTCGCTTCCTCGACATCGGCGTGAGCGTGACGCACGTGCTCGCCCGCCGACGCGTGCTCCTTCTTCAAACGCTCACGCTCGCCATGCGCGGCGCAAGCGAGATCGAGACGCGCCGACAACGCCGTCGCAGTCGCGTTCGCGCCGAGCGCCGCGAGCGATTCGTCGAGTTCGCGCGCAAGGTGCGATGCCTCGGCGTCGAGCGCTGTTAGCGCCGCGCGCATCGCGTCGATCTGGCCGTTGCGTACGGTTTCGATGTGCGTCAGTTGCGCGCCGATCTTCTTCACCATGTCGATGGCCGCTTCCGCCGCCGCCTGCGAATCCGCTGCGTTCGCGAGTCCCGCTTTCGCGATCGCCGCCGACCACTCGCATTGCCAGCGTTCGAACGCTTCGCGCGCCGCTTTCGCCGCGCCTTGCCGCGCGATGCGCTCGGCTTGCGCTTCGTCGAGTTGCGCGGATACGTTGCGGCGCGTGACCGCGGCTTCGTCGATGGCCGCGATCTTCGCCTCGGCCCGATCGCAGAGCGCGTCGAGATCGGCGCGCGCGTCCGCGTCGTCCAGATGCCGCGCGAGTTCGTCGCGGCGCGCGCGGGAATCGGCGGCTTCGCGCGCGAGTTCTTCGGCGCGCGCATCGAGCGTCTGCGACGCGGCCAGCGCCTTGTCACGCGATGCGATCCACGACGGCGCATCGTCGAGCGACATGTCCGCGATCTGCGACTGCGCGGCGAGCGCGCGCCACGATTCGTCGAACGATGTCAGCGCCGATTCTGCTTCGCGCACGCTTTGCTCGCGTCGCGCGAGCGTCGATTCTTCGTTCGCGACGCGCCGCTTCAAGGCCGCGAGTTGCGTCGCGTGATTCACGGAACCCAACTGACGATCGGCGAGACCATCCGCCGCGTGCATCGCCGTTTCGAAACCGGAAGCGCCTCGATCGAGCGCGACGTCGCCGGACCGGATCGCGCGCCACGCTGCATCGCGCGACGTACGCGCGTCCCGAACCTGATCGCCCGTCACGACATCGTGCGTCTCGACCAGACTGTCGAGTTCCGATCGCACGGCGTGCAGCGCGTCCTGCGCTTCCTTCGCGCGATCGGCCGCGAGCGTCAGCCGCGACGACAGATCCTGCCGCTGCGCGCGCAATGCGGCGATGCGCTCCGCCGCCGGCAGCGTCATCGACTTGAGTTCGCCGATCGGACGCGACCATCGCCCGAGCGACGCCATGCCCGCTTCGAGCAACTGTTGCGCGTCGCGCTTCGCATCTTCGAGGCGCTGCTGCGTCGCGCTCGCATCGCGATACTTCTGCGCGGCACGCAATGCAGCGCGCAGACCCGGCGACACATCGCCGTTCGCGATCGCCGCGAGCTTCGTTTGCAGCGTGACGATCTGCGCGGCGCATGCGTCGGCGGCTTGCTCCGCATTGCGCGCGGCGAGTTCGAGTTCGCCGCGTTCGAGCATCAGGCTCGTGACGGTCTGAAGCGCGAGCGCGCCGGGCATCGCGCCGCGCACGCCCGCTTCGTCGAGCGGCCAGCCGAGCTGCGCGCCGTCCTGCGCAATCTGGCGCAGCCGCAGCGCGACTTCCTGTTCGAGCCGCGCGATTTCGTTCGCGTGATCGGCACAGCGCTGTCGCGTGGCGTCGAGCGCGCGAATGCGCGCTTGCGCGGCGAGGACCGCGTCGTCGATCACGATCGCGTCGAGATCGGCTTGCAACTGCGCGGCGGCTCTTGTGTGGACGTCGAGCGCGCTTTGCGCCGCCGCGAGCCGCTTCAGCGCGTTTTGCAGCGTCGCCTCGGCGTTCGCGGGCAGATCGACGGCATCGCCCAGTTCGCGCAATTCCGCGGCCTTCTCACGCCACACGTTCAAGTACGGCGCCACGCGCCTCACGCGCTCCAGCTTGGCGCGCTGCGTTTCGAACTCCGTGCGGCGCGCGTCTTCATCGCGACGCTTCTCCTCCGCCTCTTCCACGGCGCCGTGCGCGCGACGCCACTGCGCCGTTCTCACGCTCGCCGTCTTCAGCTCGGCGGTGGCTTCGTCGTATTGCTTCAGGCCGATGTAATACGCGCGATCGCCCGACTTGCGCTTCGCCCACAGTCGATCGGCCTCGTCAGCGAGACGTTGGCGCACGTCGCCGAGACTCGCGATGCCCGCCGCCGATTGAAACAGCACCTGCCCGACATCGCTCGATGCATCGAGAATGGCTTCGCCGCCGCGCCGCAGCGCCTCGTGATTCAGGCAGTACATCTGCTCGAAGAAGCCTTTATCGGATGCGCCCAGAAACGTCGCCAGCGCGTCGGCGGGCAGCGCATCGCCGTTCGGCGTGCAAAGCGACGACTTGCGGCTCTTCGTGCGATGGAACGCGAACGCGTCGCCGCCCGTTTCGATCGACGCCCCGAGCCGCAGATCGCTTTGCGGATGCACGAACGCAAGCGGCGAGCTATGCGGCATGCCGAAGAGCAACTCGGAAATCGCATTCTTGATGGTGGATTTGCCCGCCTCGTTCGGACCGACGACAAAGTGAAAATCGTGTTCCGCCGCCGGAAACTCCACCGTGTGATCGGTGAATTTGCCGTAGCGGATGAGTTCGAGCTTGCCGATACGCATGCCTTACTCCGCGTCCGATAATTGCGCGATCAGCCCCGAGCGCACTTCGGCGACGAGCTTAGCGATTTCGCCATTGCGCACGCGCTCGAGCTCCGGCACGGACTTCTGCAACTCGCTCGGCGCCTGCGACGCCAGTGCGATCAGCCTTTCCTTCAACATGCTCAGAAACTCCGGGTCGGATTCCGCTTCGATGAGAAGACCGTGAAGATCGGCGAGCGCATCGGTGCGGCCGGTGGCGGGCTCGCTGTGCGCGAGCGGCTCGGTCGCGATCCTCACTTTTTCGAGCCAGAGCCGGTCGTGGCTGATCGCGGCGATCTGCGCGAGGACTTCCGCGCGCAGTTGCGCTTCCAGCCCGAAGAGTTCGCCGTGCGCCGCGGTCGCGCCGGCGATCGTCACGCGCACGGCGTGCGGCACGGGCGCCGCGGACGATTCGACGAGCGCTTCGAGCGCACGTCCGACCGCGAGCGCGACTTCATCGAGCGTACCCGCCTGCGATGCGTCGACCGTCACGGCTTCCCAACGCAGCACGTCGATGAAAAGCCGCTCGACGCTCACCTCTTCCGCGTCCGAAACATTGACGATGACCGCGCCGCGCCGTCCCGTCTCGCGGATATTGCGTCCTTGCAGATTGCCCGGAAACACGATGGTCGACGCGTCCTGCCAGATCGCGTAATCGTGCACATGGCCGAGCGCCCAGTAGTGATATTCCTTCGCGTGCAGTTCGGCGACGGAGCACGGCGCGTAGCTCGCGTGCATCGATCCGCCTTCGAGCGCGGTATGCAGCACGCCGATATTGAAATATCCCGCGACCGGCGCCGGATACGCGGTGACGAGATTCGTCGTGACCGCTTTTTCCTTGAAGCTGTGGCCGTGAAGCGCGACCTTCAGATCCTCGATGAGAAAGGTCTGCGGCTTTCGCGTCGAGAACGTGTGGACGTTGTCGGGCAACTGAAGCTGGCTCGTCATTTCGCTTTCGGCGTCGTGATTGCCGAAGAGCACGTACACCGGAATGCCCGCGCGACGCAGCCGCCCCATTTCACGGCAAAAGAAGATGCCCGTGTTGTGATCGCGCCAGGTGCCGTCGTAGAGATCGCCGGCGATCACCATGAAGTCGACTTGCTCGTCGACCGCCACCGACACGAGCTTCGAGAAGGCCTCGCGCGTGGCGTTGCGCAGCATGTCCGCGGGCGCGTCCGCGTAGGCGGAGAGGCCGTGCAACGGGCTGTCGAGATGGATGTCCGCCGCGTGTATGAAGCGCATGGCGCTCGCTCCTTTCAATGGGACCGACGATCATAGCAGCCGGTCAAGACACATCGTGTCCCGATCGACGATGCGTCTTCGGGACGCGATATGTCCCGCCCCGCTCGCAGAATCACTCGTCCGGATTCAACGCGAACAAGGACAAGACGATGAACGCAACACTCGAACGAGACGCCACGATCACGAGCCCTTACACGCCGGGAAACGTCGATGCCGCAATCGGGCATCTGGAACGCGTGCTGTCGGCGGAAGGCGCGAATTCGCTGTTCGGCCAGACTTATTGGCGCACTCGCGTGCAGCAGGTGAGCGCGACGCGTGGCCTGCTTCACGAGCAGCGCGTGCGGCTGGAACGGCTGATGAAACTGCTGTCGGATGCGGGCCGCGTTCAGCCCTTCGAGCGCTGAACGGCTTGTGCCAGCGCGACGAATTCCGCGACCGGCACTTCCTCGGCGCGGCGCGTGAGATCGAAGCCGAGCGCGTCGAAATCGATCGCGTCGCGGTACGCGCTCAGGTTGTTGCGCAATACCTTGCGGCGCTGCGCGAACGCGGCTTTGACGACGTCGCTCAGCACGGTTTCGTCGACTTCGGGCAACTCGTGCGGCGCGAGCGGAATCATCCGCACGATCGCGGAATTCACCTTCGGCGGCGGATTGAACGATTCGGGCGGCACGTCGATCAGCTTGTCCATCACGTAGCGGTATTGCAGCATCACCGAAAGACGCCCGTAGTCCTTGCTCGCGGGTTCGGCGATCATGCGCTCGACCACTTCGTCCTGCAGCATGAAATGCTGGTCGATGACCTTGTGCGCGAACGTCGTCAAATGGAACAGCAGCGGACTCGAAATGTTGTACGGCAGATTGCCGACGATGCGCAGCGTCGGCTTCTCACTTTCGAGCGCGAGCGAAGCGAAATCGAAGTCGAGCGCATCGGCGGAATGCACGACGAGCCTGTCGCCGAAACGCTTTTCCAGACGGCCGATCAGATCGCGATCCAGTTCGACGGCGTGCAGCGGCGACTCGGGCGTGGCAAGCCGCTCGATCAGGGGCTCGGTGAGCGCCGCGAGGCCCGGCCCGATTTCGACCATGCGCTCGCCGCGCTTCGGCGCGATCACATCGACGATGGAATCGATCACGCCCTGATCGACGAGAAAGTTTTGCCCGAAGCGCTTGCGCGCGAAATGGCCTTGGTGTTTGGTCGACATACTGATTCGAATTGAATGCGCGCGAGTTCAGGCGCTGCGCTTGTGGCGCGCCATCGTAACGGCGGCATCGATGGCGGCGATCATGCTGCCCGGATCGGCGCGGCCCGTGCCGGCGAGATCGAGCGCGGTGCCGTGATCCACCGACGTGCGGATGATCGGCAAGCCGAGCGTCACGTTGATGCCTTCGCCGAAGGTCGCGTACTTCAGCACCGGCAAGCCCTGGTCGTGGAACATCGCGAGCACGCAATCGGCGTCTTTCAGATAGCGCGGCTGGAACAGCGTATCGGCGGGATACGGACCGGGCGCATCGATGCCGAGCGCACGGGCGCGTTCGAGCGCAGGCGTGATGACGTCGATTTCCTCGCGGCCCAGATAGCCGTTTTCGCCCGCGTGCGGATTGAGCCCGGTGACGAGAATGCGCGGCGCGGGCAAGCCGAAATGCGCGCGCAGATCGTGATCGATGATGGTGAGCGTTTCGACGAGACCGTCGATGCTGAGCGCCGCCGACACGTCCTTCAGCGGCAGATGCGTGGTCGCGAGCGCGACGCGCAACGGACGTTCGCTGGAACCCGCGAGCATCATCACGACGCGCGGCGTATGCGTGCGCTCGGCGAGGTATTCGGTGTGGCCCGTGAAGGGCACGCCGGCATCGTTGATGGTGCTCTTTTGCAGCGGCGCGGTGACGATGCCGTCGAACCGGCCGGAGACCGCGCCGTCGATGGCGGCATCGAGCAGACCGAGCACGTAGCGCCCGTTCGCCGCATTCAGTTTGCCCGCTTCGGCGGGAACGGCGAGCGCGTGATGTTCGATGTCGGCCGAGTCGGGCCATGCGCCGCCCGCGCGGGACGTGAGCAGATCGCGATCGCCGAGCACCGTGAAGCGCGCCGATGGCCAGCGCTCGCGCGCCTCGCGTAGCGCCGCCGCCGTCAGTTCCGGGCCGACGCCGGCCGGCTCGCCGGTCGTAATGGCGATGGCGAGCGGTCGGGCATCGGCATTCATGCTGTTACTGCGCTTGGGCAGCGACGCCCTTGTACTGCACGTACGCGGTGTCGCGCAGTTCGCGCAGCCAGTCGGAATACGCCTGCTCGGCCTTGCGCTGGCCGATCGCCTGACGCGCGATGTCGAGTTGCTGCGACGCCGATCCTTCCGCATCCCGGCGAGCGAGCACCTGAATCAGGTGATAGCCGTACTCGCTGCGCACCGGATCGCTGACCGCGCCGTCCTGCAGGTTGTTCATCGCGCGCTCGAATTCCGGCACGGTCTCGCCCGGGCTGATCCAGCCAAGATCGCCGCCTTGCGACGCCGAACCGTCCTGCGAATACGTGCGCGCGAAGTTGGCGAAATCGCCGCCGTTCGCGACCTGCTGCTTGATGTCGAGCAGCCGCTGGCGCGCGGCCTGTTCCGACATACCGTCCGACACGCGCAGCAGGATGTGGCGCACGTGCGTCTGCACGAGTTTCGGCGCATCGCCGGCGGTGCCCTGGCTCGCGCGGCGATCCACCAGCTTGATGATTTCGAAACCGCCGTCGGTGCGCAGCAGCGTCGGCACGACCTGGCCCGGACGCAGCGTCGACACTGCAGTCACGATGCCCGCCGGCAGCGAGCCGGGCGCGCGAAAACCGAGATCGCCGCCCTTGCCGGCGTCCGTGTCCTGCGAATTCTGTTTTGCGAGCTTGGCGAAATCGTCGCCGGCCTGCGCCTGCTTGAGCACGGCTTCGGCCTGCGCCTGAACCTTCGCGACTTCGCTTTCCGGCGCGTCCGACGGCAGCTTGAACATGATGTGCTGCAAACGCAGATCGCTCGCGTTGCGCGCGCCCGGACCGCGCTGGCTGGCGATGTAGTTCGCCACTTCGCCGTCGGACACGGTGATCTTGCTATCCACTTCCTTTTCGCGCAGCTTCGAGAGCGTGAGCTCCGTGCGCGCGTCGCGCATGAAGGTGGACCAAGGCACGCCCTGCGCCTCGATGCGCGAGCGGTAGACGTCGAGCGTCATCTGGTTTTGCTGCGCGAGACGCGCGAGCGTGCGGTTCACGGTGGCGTCGTCGATGACAATGCCGTCTTCCTTCGCCTTCTGAAGCTGAATGCGCTCGATCACCATCTGATCGAGCACTTGCCGCTGCATCTGATCCGCAGGCGGCACCGGCGCGTTTTGCTGCTGGAGACGCTTGACGATGAGGGCGGTGCGCTCTTCCAGTTCGCGCTGTGTGATGACGCCGTCGTTCACCACCGCGACGACGGAATCCGCGACCTGCACATTGCGATTCGACAACGCCTGCGCACCGGCCGGCGAACTCAGGATCAGCGCGCCGACCAGCACGCCCGCTGCGATTGCCGTCGATCGAAACATATTCACGTTTGCCACAGATACTCCATCAAATACGGACTTCACCGTTCGTGTCCTGCTTGTGTGTCCTGCCCTGCGCGGCCGCCGACGCGCTTTTCGCTGCACGTCCGTGGACGCCGCGAGCCCGATGATCCGGCCTCACTCGTAATCGCTGTACCGGGAGAGCGGCGGCGCCGCTGCCGGCGGCGGCTGATAACCCTGAACGCTCGCGCGGAACGCGCTGACGAGCCCGTTGTCGACGTTCGACAAGCCCTTGAACGTCAGCTGCGCGAGCACGCGCGTGCCCGAGGACGGCTGGCCCAGCGTGTTCACGCCGTTGGCGTAGCGCTGCATGCCGAAGCCGAACGCCCAGCAGTCGGCATCGTACTGGAAGCCCAGAAGCCCGTCGACGAGACGATGGCTCGCGAGATCATAGTTCACGCGGCCGACGGCATAGAGACGGTTCGTGAGCGGCCATTCGCCCGAGACCAGGATCTGGTTGATCGGCTCGTTCACCAGCGTTGTCTGGTTCGAACGCGTGTAGCGATAGCCGACGTTGATCACCTTGCGCGCGCCGGGACTGAACGCAAAGCCGATGCTCGAGCGCACGAGCTGGTTGTTGTCCACATTATATTGGAACGCAGTTTCCGAAGCGAAACCAGCACCCAGCTTGATGGCCGCGCCGGCGATCAGGTCGGAGTGCTTTGCCTGTCCCGGCGGCTGATCCGGCGAGATCGTGACGCGCTGGCTCTGGAAATAATACTGCTGCGCGATGACGAAACGCGCACGCTCGTCGCCCGTCGCCGGGTTGATGAAGCGCGTGGTCAGGCCGGCCGTCAGGCGATTTGCGTCCGCGATCCGGTCGTTCCCGACAAACGTGTTCGGCGTGTAGATTTCAGCGAGACCGAAGTCGGCTTCGGCGGTATCGAAAATCGGCGCGAAGTCCTGATTGTGATACGGCGTGTAGACGTAGTAGAGCCGTGGCTCCAGCGTCTGGATGTAGTCCTGCCCGAAAAGCCGCACCGAGCGGTCGAACACGAGGCCCGTGTCGAAGCTGAGCGTCGGGATCGATTCGGTGAAGTTCTTCGGCTGCCCCGCGACCGGCGGCGACGAACCCGCGACCTGCGTCGTCGCGATATGGCTCAGATCGTACGAGGCGAAGTGCCATTGCACTTTCGGCGTGACGAAATAACCGGGCGCATTGACGCCGTAGCTCAGGTACGGATTGAAGTACAGCCGGTTGCCGTCGGTGGCGCCGTCGGTCGTGATCGTGAAGCGCGTGGCGTCCAGTTCTGCGCCGTAGTCGAAGCCGCCGACGTTGTACTTGTTGTACTGAACGTTGACCTGCGGCTCGCGGGCGTACGGCGGCGTCGAGGGTTGCAGCGTCTGCCAGCGCTGTTCGCGCGCGAGCACCGACCACGGGCCGTTGTTGTACGTGAGCCCCGCTTCCTGCTGATACAGCAGTTGCGTGCCGTTCAGAAACTGATTCGACGCGTTGCCCAGGTCTTCCGGATATTGATCGTCCGAAACCTTGTTGTAATTGATGTAACCGCCGAAGCCGCTGCCGAAGTTCTGACGGTGCTGCCAGAAGATCGCGTAGCGGTTCGAATGCGTCACGCGGTCATCGGGCAGATAGTTGACGTCGAGCGAGCCCGAATACGTGGGCGACAGATAGCGATATGTCGCCTCGCCCAGTACGCCGCGCTTCGTCATGATGCGCGGCGTGATGGTCAGATCGCGATTGGGCGCGATATTGAAATAGTACGGGATCGTCGCTTCGAAGCCGGTCGTCGAACTGAGCGTGAAGGTCGGCGGCAGAAGGCCGCTGCGACGGTCGCCCGTCAGCGGAAACGACAGCCACGGGCTGCCGAAAACCGGCACGCCCTGGAAGAACAGCACGCCGTTGTGGGCGATGCCCTCTTCGGCGCCGGTGTCGAAATCGAACGACGTGCCCTTGATGTACCACGCCGGATCGGACTCGCACTGGCAGGCCGTGTACGTGCCGTGGTCGATGCGCGCCCGCTCGTTGTCGATCATGTCGGCGCGCGCGGCGCTGCCCGAGCCGCCCGTCAGATTGAAGCGGTACTTCGGGTTCGTCATGAACCCTTCATTCGCTTCCACCTTCAGATGCGCTTCGGGACCGACGAACGACACGCCGTTGTTGATCAGCCTGACATTGCCGAAAGCATCGGCCATGTCGGTGTCCTGGTCGTAGTGGAGCGCGTCGCCCTTGATGACCGTGACCGTGCGCCGGATCTCCGCCGAGCCCTTCGCCGCCATGTCTTCGTCGGTCGTGCCCGTCGCCTTGTCACTGAGGAGGAAGGTCGAGGGCTGCTGGCCGTTTTGCAGCGGGCGTTCCTGGAGCTCCGGCGCGAGGCGCAGGCTGCCCGGGCCGTCGAGCGGCTGCGGATAGGCGGCGTCGCCCACGAGCTGCGCGTGGGCAAGAGCGGGCATCAAGCCTGGAACGGATAGAAGCGCAGCGACGAGCCGCCGCCTGCGTGGCTTGTCGTCGCCTTTGATTTTCGATACGGGAAACTGTCGTGGCGGCATGTATGGGTGGCGGTTCGATCCCGTTCGCGTCCCACGCGCCCGATGCCGCCGGGCAGGCGGCCGCGCCTTTCCGCAGTCACGAACTTGACGGTCCGTTGCTAAGCGGGGACGACACTCGATCGAACGGTGACGCTCACAGTCGTCGGGAGCCTGGTGCCAGGCGTGAAACGGATCGCTTAAAAAAGTCGTGGGGTATTATATGGCAAGATGTTTGGCCCCTCGAATTTATGACGCACATTCCTTCCGACGCCCGCCTGAACCAGCTTCGCTCGTGGCTCGAAAACGTCGCCGGACCCTACCGGCTGAACGTCGCGAGCCTCGCTCCCGCCTCCGCCGATGCCAGCTTTCGCCGCTATTTCAGGCTCGAGAGCGATGCGGCGTTCGGCAAAACGCTCATCGCCGTCGATGCGCCGCCGCCGGAAAAATGCCGCGAATTCGTGCAGGTCGCCGGGCTTCTCGAGGCCGCGAACGTGCATGTGCCGAAAGTTTTGGAAACGGATTTCGACGCCGGTTTCATGCTGCTCACCGATCTCGGCACGACGACTTACATGTCGGTGCTCGACGAAAAGAACGCGCGGCCGATGATGCGCGCCGCGATCGACACGCTGATCCGCTTTCAGCAAACCGCGCGCGAAGGCGTGCTGCCGCCGTTCGACGAGGCGTTCCTGCGCCGCGAGATGGAGCTGATGCCCGAGTGGTTCATCGGACGCCATCTGGGCCGTGAAGTCGCCGCCGACGAACGCAAGACGCTCGACGCCACGTTCACGCTGCTCGTGCAAAGCGCGCTCGCGCAGCCGCAGACTTTCATGCTGCGTGACTTCATGCCGCGCAATCTGATGGTGTGCGAGCCGAATCCGGGCGTGCTGGACTTTCAGGACGCGGTGTACGGCCCGATCACGTACGACATGGCCTCGCTCATGCGCGACGCGTTCATCAGCTGGGAAGAAGAGTTTCAGCTCGATTGCGTCGCGTATTACTGGGAGCGCGCAAAAAAGGCCGGACTTCCCGTCGATGAGGATTTCGGCGAGTTCTATCGCCAGCTCGAATGGATGGGCCTGCAGCGCCACATCAAGGTGCTCGGCCTCTTCGCGCGGATTCACTATCGCGACGGCAAGCCGCGCTATCTCGCCGATCTGCCGCGCTTCATCGGTTATGCGCGCAAGGTCGCGGAACGCTACGCGCCGCTGTGGCCGTTCGCTCGTCTGCTCGATTCGCTGGAAGGGCGCGCGGTCGATGTCGGCTACACCTTTTGATTCACGATGACGCACGCTTTGAAAACGGCGATGATCTTCGCCGCCGGACGCGGCGAACGCATGCGCCCGCTCACCGACCTCTGTCCGAAGCCGTTGCTGCCGGTCGGCGGAAAGCCTTTGATCATGTGGCAGATCGAGCGTCTCGCGGCGGCGGGCGTCGAAACGATCGTCATCAATCATGCGTGGCTCGGCGATCAGATCGAAAGCGCGCTCGGCAACGGTTCTCAATGGGGCGTCGAGCTGCGCTATTCGGCCGAGACCGAAGCGCTGGAGACGGCGGGCGGCATCGCACGGGCGCGTCATCTGATCGGCGATGGCGTGTTCATCGCGGTAAGCGGCGACGTCTTTTGCGACTTCGATTACGCGACCTTGCGCGAGCGCGCCTCGACGCTCACTTCGATGCCCTCGCCCGGCATGCATCTCGTGATGGTGCCGAATCCGCCGTTCCATCCGAAGGGCGACTTCGCGCTGAACGACGGCACGCTCGCGCTGGAAGGCGAGCCGCGCTATACGTTCGGCAACATCGGTCTGTACGACACGCGCATGTTCGACGATCTCGCACCCGGCACGCGCCGCGCACTCACGCCGTACTATCGCGAAACCATCGCGGCCGGGCGCGCGAGCGGCGAGCTCTACGAAGGCCGATGGGAAAACGTCGGCACGCCCGCGCAGCTCCGCGCACTCGACGAGGAACTGCGGGCGGGGTGAGCTTCGGAGATTGGGACGCATCCGATGGTAAAATGCGCGGTTCTCGCGTCTTTTCCTTCCATTGCGACAAGCAATCATGTCCGATACCCGTCCCGATACCCTCTTTGCGCTCACCGCGCTCTCGCCGCTCGACGGCCGCTATGCCGCCAAGACCGAAGCCCTGCGCGACTGGCTTTCCGAAGCCGCGTTCATGCGCCATCGCGTGACGGTTGAGATTCACTGGCTGATCGCGTTGTCGCGCGCGGGTTTCGCCGAAGTGCCGCGCTTCTCCGACGCTTCCGAACAGTTCCTGCTAGGCCTCGCCGAGCGCTTCACCGCGCACGATGCGGCGCGCATCAAGGACATCGAACGCGTGACGAATCACGACGTGAAGGCCGTCGAATACTGGCTCAAGGAGTCGGTCAAGGGCCAGCCGGAACTGGAGCGCGCAAGCGAATTCATCCACTTCGCGTGCACGTCGGAAGACATCAACAACACATCGCACGGTCTGATGCTCGCCGGCGCGCGCGAACGCGTGATTTTGCCCGCGCTGCGCTCGGTGCATGAACGTCTCGTGAAGCTCGCGCACATGCACGCAGAGCAGCCCATGCTTTCGCGCACGCACGGTCAGCCCGCCAGCCCGACGACGCTCGGCAAGGAAATCGCCAATGTCGCGGCGCGTCTTGCGCGCGCGATCACGCGTATCGAAAAGGTCGAACTGCTCGGCAAGATGAACGGCGCGGTCGGCAACTTCAACGCGCATCTGTCGGCGTATCCGGACTTCGACTGGGAAGCGTTCTCGAAAGATGTCGTCGAAAATCGGCTGAAGCTCACGTTCAATCCGTACACGATCCAGATCGAGCCGCACGATTACATGGCCGAACTGTTCGACGCCGTCGCGCGCGCGAACACGATCCTGCTCGACCTCGATCGCGATGTGTGGGGCTACATTTCGCTCGGCTATTTCAAACAGAAGACGAAGGCCGGTGAAATCGGCTCCTCGACGATGCCGCACAAGGTCAATCCGATCGACTTCGAGAACTCGGAAGGCAATCTCGGCCTCGCGAACGCGACGCTGCGCCATCTCGCTGACAAGCTGCCGGTCTCGCGCTGGCAGCGCGATCTCACCGATTCGACGGTTCTGCGCAATATCGGCGTCGCCTTCGGGTACTCGCTGCTCGCTTACGACGCGCTGATCCGTGGCCTCGACAAGCTCGAAGTAAACGCGGCGCGTCTGAACGAAGATCTCGACAATACGTGGGAAGTGCTCGCCGAACCGGTGCAGACGGTCATGCGCCGCTACGGCATCGAGAACCCGTATGAGCAATTGAAGGAACTGACGCGCGGCAAGGGCATCACGCGCGAGGCGCTGCAGACGTTCATCGGCGGGCTGGCGATTCCGGCCGACGCGAAGAAGCTGCTGCTGGAGATGACGCCCGGCTCGTATATCGGCAAGGCGGTGGAGCTGGCGAAGCGGATCAGCTAAGCAAAAAGACAAAAGCCCCGGAATTTGAACTGACCCCGCAAAGTTGGACAGTTTTGGGCTAGGCCGCTAAGGGCTGAGTTCTGTACATCACAGGACTCAGCCCTTTCAGC
>NZ_JALQEK010000013.1:0-123309 GCF_023630765.1 Caballeronia sp. ATUFL_F2_KS9A
GAGTCGTGCGCTGTACTTGCTCATGAAAAAACACCCCAAATCGTTGAACGGGTGTCCAACTTTTGGGGTGCAGTTCAATTCCGGGGCTTTTTTCATTGGCGCGTCATTTGCGCGTCTTCAACTTCTCGATCACGTTGTCGACGATCTGCTCGGGCGTGAGCTCGATGCTTTCCGTAATCGCCTCGTCCTCGCCAGGTTCTTCCAGCGTGTCGAGTTGGCTCTGCAACAGCGAGGGATCGAAGAAGTGTCCGGTGCGCGAACCGAGACGCTCGCGAAGCACATCCATCGTACCGTGCAGATAGATGAAGCACACGTCGCGATCGCCGTCGCGCAGGATGTCGCGATACGAGCGTTTCAGCGACGAGCACGTAAATACCGCCGTCTCGCCCGCACGCTGCTTTTCCTCGATCGCGGCACGAATGGTCTTGAGCCACGGCCAGCGATCCTCGTCGGTCAGCGGGATGCCCTTGTGCATCTTCTCCTTGTTCGCGGCGCTGTGGAACGCGTCGCCGTCGGTGAAAGTGCAGTGCAGCCGCTCCGCCAGCATCTCGCCGATGAGGGACTTGCCGGCACCCGACACGCCCATTGCGATCAAAATCATCGAAGTCTCCTTACACGAACATCGCGAGCACGAAGGTCAAGCCCAGGCCCATCAGAGAGATGATCGTTTCGAGCAACGACCACGTCTTGAACGTCTGACCGACCGTCATCCCGAAATACTCTTTGATCAACCAGAAGCCGCCGTCGTTCACATGCGAGAAGATCAGCGAGCCGGAGCCGGTGGCGAGCACCAGCAGTTCCGGGCTCGTGTGACCGCCGGCCGCGGCGGCGATCGGCGCAACGATGCCGCAGGCGGTGGTCATCGCGACCGTGGCCGAGCCCGTCGCCAGACGGATCAGCGCGGCGACGAACCAGCCAAGCAACAGCGGCGACAGACTCGCCGATGAGGCGCTCGCGACGATCTGCTGCGAGATCCCGCTATCGCGCAGAACCTGGCCGAAACCGCCGCCCGCGCCGACGATCAGCGTGATGCCCGCGATCGGCGCCAAGCACTCGCCGCAGAACTTCTGAATCTGCTCACGGTTGAAGCCCTGCTTCGCGCCGAAGGTCCAGAAGCTGACCAGCACGGCGATCAACAGTGCCATATCCGACTGGCCGATGAAGCGCAGCAAATCGTTCGGCAGCGTTTTCGGCGTGAAGACCAGATCGGCCCAGCTACCGATCAACATCAGAATGACCGGCAGCAGAATGGTGAACAACGTGATGCCGAAGCTCGGCAAATCGCGCGTCTTCTCCGTATCGCCGTGCTTCTGGGTGAACTGGTCGGCGAGCGCGTTGGCGTCGGGCAGCTTGATGTATTTGTGGATCAGCAGCGCGAACAGCGGGCCGGCGACGATCGCAGTCGGCACGCCGACGAGCAGACCGTAGGCGATCGTCTTGCCGATATCCGCGTGATACGCCTGCACCGCGAGCAACGCGGCCGGGTGCGGCGGAATCAGACCGTGCACGACCGAGAGACCCGCGACCATCGGCAGGCCGATCAGCAGCAGCGACTTGCCGGTGCGCTTCGCGACGTTGAACGCAATGGGGATCAGCAGCACGAAGCCCACTTCGAAGAACACCGGCAAGCCGACAATGATCGCGACGACCATCATGGCCCAGTGAATGTTCTTCTCACCGAAGAGATTGATCAGCGTATTGGCGATGCGCTCGGCTCCGCCCGATTCGGCCATCATCTTGCCGAGCATCGTGCCAAGGCCGACGACGACAGCAATGTGACCGAGCGTATTTCCGTTGCCGGTTTCGAACGACTTCACGATTTTGTCCATCGGCATGCCGACCGCGAGGGCAAGCAATACGGACACGATCATGAGAACGAGGAACGGGTAAACCTTATAGCGGGCGATCATCAGGATCAGAACCGCGATCGCGATCACCGCGTAGAGCAGTAGCATGCTCCCGTGGACGGCTGGCATAACGCCTCCTTGATTTTGTTGAGGTTTTTTGCGCTATGTATGCGTTTGCCGTCGTTGCACTGCACACACGGCAACATCCGGCAAGCGCAAACACGGCGCTGGGCAACGGAATTTTACTTGTAAGCGAGGAAGTCGGCCGAGAAATGGCAGCGAGAAGCGCGCGCGTGCGAAACGCGGCCGAAAAAAAACCGACGCTCATGTAAGCGTCGGTTTCGAATGGAAGTTCAAGCCTTCTCGCCCGAACGATTTGCAATGCATCAGGCCGCCGGCTTCGTTGCCGCTGCGCACTGGAAGTCCAATTGGCGCGCGCGGCTTCCGCCTGGCCTGAGCTGCGGGTTGTCGAGGGCTTGAACCACGATTACTTGGCGATCCTCGCAAATCCGGGCAGCCTTCGACACGCAACTGTTCTGCGATTCGAACAGCCCCGAACAGGTGACGCGTTGCGCCCCGCTTTGACCGGCAACATTCAAATTTTGAGCGGAGTAGCTCAAGCCCGTGTCCGTCGTGCAAGCGGAGAGCACTCCGACTGCAGCGAGGATCGTGAAAAATAATTTAGACATTTCGCGTTTGACAGGTAATGGTCGACAAATGGCGAGTGATCGATCTGGGCAATCGCGTGACAACACGATTGCCCAGACTCCCTGACCGTCAGGTCAGGCGCTCACTCTTACCAGCGGTACGAAGCGTTAGCGCCGTACACCGTTCCGTTGCGGCTCGAACCAGCACCGGCCTTCAGCACCAGGTTCTGGGTGACACGGAGGTTGACCGCAACGGCCGCTGCCGCGTAACCCTGATACGTCGCACCGCCCACACCGACCGACATGATCTTGTCCTGGTCGATGTTCGGGATCATCGCCAACGCCGTTGCCGCAGCGATGCCCGAGTAGGCGTTACGACCCACCTCGGCGACGGCGCCTTGCATGCCATTCACGACGCTGTCGGTGTAGCTGTTCGATTGCGTGACCGCATCGTTCAACTGGTTGACGTTGACCAGATCCGCGCCTTCCGTACCGGCAGCCACGTTGGTGATCTGGCGCTCGCTACCCGCTGCGCCAACCGACACCGTGTTCGCACGATCAGCCACCGAGCTCGCGCCCAGCGCGACGGAGTCATCCGCCGTTGCCCGCGTGTTCGCACCGATAGCCACCGCGCCGACGCCGCTGGCAACCGCGCTCGAGCCGTTGGCGACCGAGTTCGCACCCGTTGCCTGAGCCTTCGCGCCGCTTGCCGTCGCATGGGTGCCGCTTGCTACAGCCGCTTCGGTTGCACGATTGCCGTCCGCTGCGAACAACGGGTTATCGGAAGTCGTTATGTTCGCAATCTGGCTGGACAGCGCATCCAACTGCGCCTTGTTGACAAGGTCAGTCGGGGCGATGGCGGTACTCACATTGTGAATGGTCGTTCCGTCCTTGCCGGCCAGCGTGATGTTGCTGTAGTCCGTCTCTCCGGTCGACGTCGTGTCGAACGTGACGGCCGACGTCGACAGGGAACTGATGCTGGTCGACGCCGAACTGGACACCGTGAACAATTGCCCGCCATTGATGGCGTCCATGCTTCCGACCGCGATGTTCCCGTCTTTCAGGTTGACAAGGTTCTTGCCTGAGAAACTCACGTTCCCGTTCGAGAAGGCGATGTTATTTCCGGTGAACGTGATGCCGGTAGTGTTACTGATGGAGATTGAATTGGCGCTGGAGCCGGTGCCGGCGCTTAGTACGACTCCGCTAAAGCCGCCGGCGCAGTAGGTACCGGAATCAGCTGTCGGTGTCGCTGAGTTGGACTTGTAAACGTATCCGGTGCCGCCATCGCACAGCGACATCGAGGAGTTCTGAGCCCAAGCCGTCGAACCGCCAAATAGCATCGCCACCGACGCGCCGACGCCTGCCGCCACACGGAACACGTCGCGCGGATCGTTATCTTCCTGCCGGTAAGCCGCTAATATGGCGCTCTGACCGTCTTCTAGGTCGCATACCGCGCCGCCAGAACTCTTCTTGCCTCGCGCCATTGCAGTCTCGGCGACTGCAACGAACGTCCCTACCTTCTCATTCCAAATACTGCGGTATGACTTATTCATAAACCGAATTGACCCACAAAAACGAGCGTCTTCACAAAAACAAAGGAAACAACTTTGACCACTGCAGAGAATATTCAGACTCGCCACTTCGATGAAGCGGACATGTCCTAAATTCGCGCAAGTGAGGTGGAAAAAGCGGAGGAAGATGTTTTGCCGTGTTTCGGATTAATCCGATTCAAACGGACCATATTGCCAGTCCGATTAACTAATGCTCGGATATGTCTTATTTGTTCTTATTTTGGACGCAAAGCTGAGGCGCAAAGTCGCACCGCTCATTGAGAAAAGCAGACGAACGGGAATCAACACGTCAAAGTAAAACGCCGAGGCTGATCTAAGTGATCAGCCTCGGCGTCGAGCCGAACCGCGTTTTGTAGAGATTTAACGCAGCGGCTTTTTCACAAGTTCATCGAGCAAACCGGCGTATCCGCTTACCAGTTCCGCGTTGTCTGGCAGAAAACGCGCGATTGCCGCGCGCTGCTCGTCCCGGTAACGGCCCACGTTCGCATCATGCTGATCGATTGCCTCGACCACGCGGCGTGCCCCTTCGGCAACGTTATTGTCGCGGTAGTAGTAACCCAGATCGGTACACAACGTAGCGTTGTGGACAAGCGGATAACCCTGCCAGCAAACCTCCAGATAGAAGTAATTCAGCGGATTTTCCCACTGATGCGACACGACGATATCCGTATGCTCGGCAAGATATGTCGGCGTGTCGAAGCGTCCGAGAAACACCGCCTTGTGGTTCCGCACGATGTCGAGCTGGTTCATCAACACAATGAATTCGCGGCACTGCGTGGCGAGATTCTGCGCGTTGGTCACCTGAAGCAGCTGAATGTCGTCCGGCCGTTCGCGATACGCCAATTCCGCGATCATCGCCGGATAGAGACAGAATTTCACGACGTTGATATTCGGCTCCATCACGCTCAGGCGACGCGGCCCCGCGTGCGGCTGATACTCGCCCGAATGCGGCAACGAAACGGTACGCGCGTTCAGGAACATCGGGCTCCAGATGAACGGCACGACCCGCGCGGTTTGACGACGCATCACCTCGAAGTACGGCGCGCTGATGTTCGCGACTTGCGGAATCATCCAGATGTCGTCATAGCGCTGGTTGACGAACAGGTTGTCGCCGAAAGTGGGTCTGTTGAACAGAATCGACTCCATCGCGTGGACGTATTCGAAACCGCAACAATAAGAGATGAGCCGCGCGCCCCGCTCTTTCAGATAAGCCGTCGCGTTCGCGTCGATCTGGCCGCCGAGTTCGATCAGCACATCGACCTTGTCCTTCGCGTCATCGAATGTGACGGTGGGCCAGCGCTCGAGATCCCAGGGCAATTGGTTCGTGATCGCCACATGCGTCGTGTTGACGAGCACGACGCTCTCGACGTTCGGACAGTTCTTGAGCGCTTCCGCGAGAAACACCGCGTTCTGCTTGATACCGTTGTTCCACAACGTTTCGGCCTCGTGAAACAGGCCGATCGTGATGCCAATTCGCAACTTCTTCATTCCATTTAACTCCGTTGCCTCGCGGCAGATGCCTGAATCCCGAACTCACGCCTTCGCGTAGACGGCCTCGATCGCCTGCGTGTAGATCCGCACGTTGTCTTCGTTTTCCGGATCGAGCGTGTGAAGGAATTTCTTCGCGGTCGCGCGATAGCTTTCGAGATTGGCATCGTGCTCGGCGAAGGCGCGAAGCAACGCGCGGCCGCCTTCTTCGCAATCGAAATCGTGATAGCGATAGCCGCACTCGCCGATCAGATGCGAGTTGTGAATCAGCGGATAGCCGCCGTAGAGCGCTTCGTAATACACGTAGTTCTGCGGGTTTTCCCACTGATGGCTCACGACCGCGTCGACGGAAGCCGGCACGATCTGCGCGAACGGGAAGCGTCCTTCGAAGTTGCCGAGCCCGTGTCTCACATAATCGAGACTGTGCGCGAAACCGACGAACGCCGCGTGATCCTTCAGCTTGAACGTGTTGTAGGCCCATACGCGTTCGAGCATGTCCGGATTCTCGCGATGCGCCACGTCGCAGGCGAGCATCGGGATATAGCTCGTTTTCACCATGCAGACGTTCGGCTCGAAAATTCCGACGCGCCAACGCCGGCGCCCCGGCTGATAACCGAACTTCTGACCGTTCGACAGCTTCGCCGCTTCGCGTTCGAGCACGACCGGACTCCACAGGTGCGGCATGAGCTTGACCGGCGCGCGGAAGAGCGTTTCGAAGTACGGTTTGCAACTGACTTCGTATTCCGGCAGCGTCCAGACTTCGTCGTAAGGCGCGCCCGAAATCAGCAGCGCGTGCTGGAGATTGAAGACCATGCGCTCGATATCGATGACATAGTCGTTACCGACGCGCATCGTGATGACCTTGCCGCCCTTCTCGCGGAACTTGATCGCCCATTCCTTGCTGAGTTGCGCGCTCATTTCGATCATGACGTCGAGCTTGGACATGGCCGTTTCCATGTCGATGAGCGGCACAGGCGAATCGGACAGGAAACGCTTTGCGTCTTCGGGGCCGCCGTCGCCGCCGCCCGTCACCAGATAAGTCGATTTCACGCGCGGCGAGCGCATGAGCAACATCACGAGATAAAGGCAGTTCTGGAAGATGCCGTTTTCCCACAGCGACTGCTCGCCTTTGCGGATGAAAATGGAAACGCCGACGTTGATCCGCTCCGGCATGCGGGATTTGCTTTGCATGTTCATACGCCTACCTCGAGCTTGCTGCCCTCACAAAGGTTGATCAACCGTTCGGCGAACGCATCCAGGTTGGCTTGATTGAAAGGACTGACCGCGTCGATGACGCGCTGCGCGTTTGCGCGATATGCATTGAGATTATCGTCATGCTCGCGGAACGCGCGCAGCAGCTGACGTCCGCCCTCTTGCGCGTCGAAGCCCGGATAGTAGTAGCCGGCATCCTTCAGCCACGGCGAATTGTGGACGAGCGGATAGCCGCCGTAGAGCACATCCAGATACAGGTAATTCTGATCGTTGCCCCACTGATGCGACACGACTGCATCGGCGAATTGCGCCATGAAGCCGGCGATATCGTTACGGCCATGGAACGTCGCCTTCGAGTCTTTCACGATGTCGAGCGAGTTGGCCATGTACATGAGCGTCGGGTGATCTTTCATGTGCATGGAATTGAGCACATGCATGGCGGACACGCTCGAACGATCCGCGCGATACGCCTCTTCGCAGACGAGCATCGGAATGCTCGATGTTTTCACCACCGAAATATTCGGCTCGAACATTGCGACCCGGAAACCTTGCGGCTGGATGGCAGGTTGAGCCGACTTGTCCGCGCGGCGCTCGTAGCCGTAGCGCAGACCGTGCTCCTCGACTTCGACGATGCGGCTCTCGATGAACTGCGGATGCCAGATGAACGGAATGATATGAACGGGACAGCGATGCAGCGTACGCATCATCGGGACGGACGCGCGATCCTTCGACATCAGCCAGACCTGGTCGTAACGGTCCGCGCGCATGACGTGCACGGGCTTGTCGAACACTGGCGCTTCGACGAGCCCCACGTACGGCTGGCCGCAGCAGTAATACGCGACTTTCTTGCCACGCGCGCGCATGAGATCGAGCCATTCGGTGTCGAGCGCGCCGCCCATTTCGAAGATGACGTCGACGGCGTCGGTCGCCTCATGAATCCGCATGATGCGCAGGCCTTTCGACGCGGCGTCCACTTGCGGAGGCAATGCGTTCTGGTCGCCCACGTCGATGAGCGAAACACTCTCGATGAACGGAAGCTTTTGAAGCGCTTCCGACAGAAAGATCACGTTCTGGCCCAGGCCGTTTTGCCAGATGTTTTGGCCTTGATGCGTGACGACTGATATTCCGACTCGGATGGTCATCGGATTGGCATCCTAAAGATATTAAATTTCGCTTTCTGAAGAAGAGGTTCCGCGGCAAGTCGATCTTTCGGCCGGCACGGTTGAACGCTGGTGCGGCGGGATCGGCGCTGGTGCGAGCAGCATCGCGCGGAAGCAAGGAGGAATGGTGCAGAATGCGCCGAACCGTCCTGATCTTCTTCGCTTCCGCGATTGGATATATCGGGGAACTTCTGAAAGCTAAATATATAGAAGAATCTCTAGAATTCCCAGTGAATCAGGGATTAATGAGACTAGTCTTATCCGAGTCTTAAAATGCGCAAAACGTCTTAAACACAATGCGTTTCGAAATTTGGATTTATCCGATTCAAATATTGATCGAATCGCTTGACGAAAAAGCTTGATGTTCGCGCGCTCGACTGACGGCGCACGCGAAAGCATGTCGGAAGAGGAGCATCGTCGGGCACGAATTGCCCCGACCGAAAGGCGAAAAAACAATACGCGCCCGGCCGCTTGCACGGCCGTGACGCGTTTTCGATTAGTGCAGCAATTTACTTATGCGGCGCCAATTCGCTCGCCGCCCGCGCGAGGCGTGTGACTTCTTCCCAGTTCTGCGCGGCGAGCGCGGCCTTCGGCGTGAGCCACGACCCACCGACGCACACCACATTCGGCTGCGCCAGGAAGCTCGATGCGGTTTCCGCCGTGATGCCGCCCGTCGGACAGAATCTCAGGTTCGGGAACGGTCCGTAGAACGCCTGAAGCATCGGAATGCCGCCCGCCTGTTGCGCCGGAAAGAACTTGACGATTTCATAGCCGAGTTCCATCGCCGTGATGATATCGCTTGGCGTCATCACGCCCGGCAGGAGCGGCAATCCGGCGTCCTGCGCGGCCTTGTGCATGTCCTTCGTGAGACCGGGCGACACGCCGAATTGCGCGCCCGCCTTCTTCGCCTGCGCGCAATGCTCCGGCTTCGTGATGGTGCCCACGCCGACGACGATATCGTCCGCCAGTTGGCTCGCGCGCTCGATCGCGCCGATGCCCGCCGGCGTGCGCAGCGTGATTTCCAGCACCTTCACGCCGCCCGCATGCAGCGCACGCGACACGTGCTCGCCTTGCTCGATCGTTTCGAAAGCCAGAACCGGGATCACCGGTCCCAGACGCACGATTTCGCTTACCGTTTTCATTTGATGCGACTCCTGGTTTTTGAGCGGCGCCCTTGGGGTCTGTCCGCGGGTTTCTCTCAGGTTCCGGGCGTTACGCCCTTCGTTGTTCCGTTCAGTGATTCGTGGCGTGCGCCTTGTTCAGCGCCGACGCAGCCGCCCGCGCATTGTCGCGAAGCGCGTTTCGTTCGGGCGCGGCGGCCGTCGCGTGCGCGTGTCCGTCGTGGCTTGCTGCCGCGCCGATCAACGCGCCGAAGACCGACGCGCCCTGCTCCGCCGGCAACGCCGCGCTGCGGAACACGCCGAACAACTCGCGGCCGAAGCCCGCTTCGTTCTCCGCCTGATGCAGCGGCGCCTCGACTTCGCGTGAAGCCCACTCGTTCGCATCGATTTCGATGTCGAGCACGCCCGCGGGCGCGTCGATCACGAGCATGTCGCCGGTGCGGACCTTGCCGAGCGGACCTTGCAGCAGCGCTTCCGGCGATACGTGAATGACCGCCGGCACCTTGCCCGATGCGCCCGACATGCGTCCATCGGTCACTAACGCGACATGGAAGCCCTGATCCTGCAATACGCCCAGAAGCGGCGTCAATCGATGCAACTCCGGCATGCCATTCGCGCGCGCGCCCTGGAAACGCACGACGGCGACGAAATCGCGCTTCAGTTCGCCCTTGTCGAACGCTTCCTGCACTTCTTCCTGCGAATTGAACACGATGGCCGGCGCCTTCACCACACGATGCTCCGGCGCCACCGCCGAAATCTTGATGACGCCGCGCCCGAGCTTGCCCTGCATCAGCCGCAGTCCGCCGTCCGGCTGGAACGGCTCGCCGATCGCGCGCAGCACCTTCGTGTCGTGGCTCTCTGCCGCGCCGTCGACCCATTGCAGTTTGCCGTCGATGAGCTTCGGCTCCTTGGTGTAATGCGACAGCCCTTTGCCGACGACCGTCTGCACGTCCTCATGCAGCAGCCCGCCTTCGAGCAGATTGCGCACGAGGAACGCGACGCCGCCTGCTGCGTGGAAGTGATTCACGTCGGCCTTGCCATTCGGGTAGATCTTCGCGAGCAGCGGTACGACCTGCGACAGCTCGTCGAAATCGTTCCAGTCGATCACGATGCCCGCCGCCCGCGCGATCGCCACGAGATGCAGCGTGTGATTGGTCGAACCGCCCGTCGCGAGCAGCGCAACAATGCCGTTCACGATCGCCTTTTCATCGACGACATGACCGATCGGCGTGTAGTTGCCGCGTTCGAGCGTGATATCGAGCACGCGGCGCGCGGCCTCGGCGGTGAGCGCGTCGCGCAGTTCCGTATGCGGATGCACGAACGCCGCGCTCGGCAGATGCAGGCCCATCACTTCCATCAGCATCTGATTGCTGTTGGCGGTGCCGTAGAACGTGCAGGTGCCGTGACCGTGATACGCCGCCGCTTCGGCTTCGAGCAGCGCGCCGCGATCGCATTTGCCGGTCGCGAATTCCTGGCGCACCTTGGCTTTTTCGTCGTTAGTGAGACCGCTCGTCATCGGGCCGGCTGGGACGAAAATGGTCGGCAGATGGCCGAACTGCAGCGCGCCGATCGCGAGTCCGGGCACGATCTTGTCGCACACGCCGAGGCACAGCGCCGCGTCGAACATGTTGTGCGTCAGCGCCACGGCCGTGCTCATCGCGATGACTTCGCGCGAGAACAGCGACAGCTCCATGCCCGCGTTGCCTTGCGTGATGCCGTCGCACATAGCCGGCACGCCGCCCGCGAATTGCGCGATGCCGCCATGCGCGCGCGCCGCCTGCTTGATGATGTCCGGAAAGCTCTTGTACGGCGCGTGCGCGGAGAGCATCTCGTTGTAAGACGACACGATACCGATGTTCGGCTCGCGCACCGCCTTGATCGCGAACTTTTCCTGGCCCTCGAGGCCGGCGAAGCCGTGCGCGAGATTGGCGCAGGACAGCGCACCGCGCGCCGGGAACAGGCCGTGCGCCGCGTCGATGCGCGCGAGATAGGCTGCGCGCGTCGGCTTGCTGCGTTCGATGATGCGATCGGTGACGTTCTTGAGTTGCGGATGCGGGGAAACCATCGAAGCTCCTTCGTCTCACTCCCGGCTGCCTGCCGTTGAGATTGGGTTGAACATTGCGAGGGACGGCGTTTGAATCGTTGTCTTGTGATGGGCGCCGTGTCTCGCGAGTTTAGGAGAAAAACTACACGATGACAATCGAAAACCTGGCCAGAGCGACAAGCAGTCACATGAACAAGACGCTTACCACACGGACGTTTACGGGATTTCCCTAAGATTCCGAATACGACGTATGTAGTATTTGTACAAAACCGATCATCCGTTATAGTCCGTAGCAATTTTCAGAATAGGCGAGAATTCCGATGTTGCTGTCCCAAGTCGAAGCGATGCGCGCGCAACTGCGTCCGTCCGAGCGCAAGCTGGCTGAGTACGTGCTGGAAGCGCCGCGCGAGGTGCTCGACCTGTCGATGACCGAATTCGCCGCGCGCGCGGGCGTCAGCCAGCCGACGATTGCGCGTTTCTGTCAGGCGCTCGGCTTTTCGGGATTTCGCGAGTTCAAGATTCGCTTGGCGCAAGGCGTAGCAGCGGATGTTCCCACGGTGTATCGCGACGTACGCACCGACGAACCGGCCGCAGGCGTCGCGGCGAAGGTGCTCGACCGGACCATCGGCGCATTGATCGCGGTGCGCAACAGCCTGTCGTCGGACAGCGTCGCGGCGGCAATCGCGATGCTCGCGGATGCACGGCGCATCGAGTTCTACGGCGCGGGCGGGTCGGGCATCGCCGCGCTCGACATGCAGCACAAATTTTTTCGGTTGGGCGTGCCGTCTGTCGCATACTCGGACCCGCACACCTACACCACCTCGGCGGCGCTTCTCGGTGCGGGCGATGTAGTCGTCGCGATATCGAATACAGGACGCACGCGAGACATTCTCGATGCGTGCCGATCGGCGCTGAACGGCGGGGCGAAGGTTATCGCGATCACGCACGGCAACTCGCCGCTCGCGCGTCTCGCGACAGTCGGATTGTTCGCGAACGTCGATGAAGACACCGACATTTTTTCGCCGATGACATCGCGCGTTTCGCATCTCGCGATCGGCGACATTCTGGCGGTCGGCCTCGCCCTGGCGCGGGGACCCGCGCTGGCGGAAAAGCTTGCGGAAGCGAAGGACGTGCTCGAAGGGCGGCGGGTGGGTGCGTAAGCGGCGAAGTTCGCTTCGACGTCGAACGAAGGGCGATGCATCGCCTATTCTTCCCACAAACCGGATGTCTTGCAGGACCATGCAACATGGACTGTTCCTTCACTGTCGAGCGCTTCGAATCCTGTGTTTATGGCGGAAAGCCGGACGAAGCCATCGCGCTGCTTTGCGAATTCGATCATTACCTGCGCGATGTTCCATTTCCTGATTTGCTGACTCTTGTG
Source organism: Caballeronia sp. ATUFL_F2_KS9A (assembly GCF_023630765.1). Taxonomy (NCBI): domain Bacteria; kingdom Pseudomonadati; phylum Pseudomonadota; class Betaproteobacteria; order Burkholderiales; family Burkholderiaceae; genus Caballeronia; species Caballeronia sp. ATUFL_F2_KS9A. The sequence goes on from NZ_JALQEK010000013.1 coordinate 12,472, forward strand.
GCGCCTTCCGCGATATGGCCGACACCCAGCAGGGAGCGCCAACTCGAACGCTTCGTCAGCCGCGTGGCGGCGGCCATCGTTGCACTCCTCGGGAATACGGAAATCACGCTCACGGAATCGCGGTTTCTGAAATTCTCAGGCTGCCGCTCGCTTGTCCAGCGCTTTCTCGGCGCGGCGCCGCTTACCAATGCAGACCATCTCGCACGGGGTTTTCTTCCGGTGGTCCACGAGGATGGAACCGTGGAACTGCCCTATCCTGACGCGGTGAAACGGCTCAATCTGCTGTGCAATTCCGAATCGCGCCTGACGATGGATTATTCCGCCTGCATGCGTGCGGACCCCATCCCGACGCTCAATCTCGCCATTGCGACAGCCGGCGAAATGCTTCCCGGCACAACCGAAGCGCACCGCAAACGTGAGGCGCTCCTCAGCTGGCTCGACAGGACACTTGACCAGCAGAGCGATCTCTGGGAAATCGAGATGGACCCGCTGCTGGGCCTTTACATGCACTGCACCTATGCCGAAATCGAGGACAGGCATGCAATCAAACGCAGCATCAACAAGCTCGTGCGCAAGACGCTCGCGGCGACGGGCCTGACCGATCTCGACACGAAGCTCACCGCGTCGCGACGGGCCGAACGAGCCCGACCGCTCATGCTCGTCGTGCTCGAAGCATTCGGCGATGGCCATTCGATCATGCGTACTCATTCGCTCAATTTGCAGGCCGCGCGCGCTCGTTTCGATATCGTCGCGATGTGCGATGCCGACGCAATAGGCGAACTCGGACGGCAGGTCTTCACGCGCGTGATCGAATTGCCAGTCAAAGAAGGCTTCCGTCGCACACTCGCCGCGATTCGCGAATTCGCCGAACGCGAATGCCCCGACGTCCTCTACATGCCGAGCGTGGGCATGTCGTTGTTGACGCTCAACGTGTCGAACATGCGGCTCGCGCCGATTCAGATCGCGGCATTGGGCCATCCCGCGACCACTCGCTCGGACTGTATCGATTACGTCAGCGTGGAAGACGATTACGTCGGCGATCCGGCATGTTTCAGCGAAAAGCTATTGAGACTTCCGAAAGATGGCCAGCCTTATCGACCTTCGGGCGCGATGAAGGCGATCGACTTTCCGGCAAAGAAGCCGTCGGCGGAAATCAACATAGGCATTGCTGCCAGCCTGATGAAGCTCTCGCCCGGTTTTCTGGCGGCATGCCGAAAAATTTCCGAGCGCAGCCGCGCCCCGGTCCGCTTCCATTTTCTGACTAGCGGTGGAAACGCCGTCGCGCTGTTGCACCTGGCGAAATCCGCCGTGGAGACGTTTGCGAAACGGAACGCGCTAATCGTTCCGCAGCAGCCCTACATGAAATACATCCGCTATCTCAACGACATGGACATGTTCCTGAGCCCCTTCCCGTTCGGCAACACGAACGGCATCGTGGACGCGTTCACCGTCGGTTTGCCGGGCGTGTGCAAGACAGGGCGGGAAGTGTTCGAGCGCATCGACGGCGCCATGTTCATGCGCGCGTACATGCCCGGCTGGCTGGTCGCGGACACGGTCGAGGAATATGTCGAAGCGGCGGTCAGGCTCGCGAACAATCACGAAGAACGCGGATCGCTGCGCCGCTACATGCTCGAGAAGAATGTGGTCCAGCGTTTCTTCGACGGCCGTCCCGAAGTGTTCGGGGAAATGGTCCTCGATCTGGTGAAGCAGGAACGCGTCAGAACGGCTTGATCACGACGAGCAGCGTCGCGCCGAGCAGCCCGAGCACCGGCAGCTCGTTATACATCCGATACCACTTGTCCGAACGCTTATTTTCGCCGCGCTGAAACGTGTGCAGCAAGCGCCCGCAATATGCGTGATAGGCGATCAGCAAGACGACGATCGTCAGCTTAGCGTGCAGCCAGCCCTGCCCCGCGCCGATGCCCACGACGAGCCACAGCCACAGCCCGCACGCGAGCGCGGGCACGGCGATGAACGTCATGAAGCGAAAGAGCTTGCGCGCCATGAGGAGCAGACGCGCGGTGGCCGCGGGGTCTTTCTCCATCGCAAGGTTCACGAAGATGCGCGGCAAATAGAACAGCCCCGCGAACCATGAAGCGACGAGCACGATATGCAGCGATTTGATCCAGAGCATCGGTTCTGATTTTCATTGACGGACTTCGCCGCGCCCCAGCACGACATATTTGAGCGACGTGAGCCCTTCGAGACCGACCGGTCCGCGCGCATGCAGCTTGTCGTTCGAGATGCCGATTTCCGCGCCGAGACCGAATTCGAAGCCGTCCGCGAAACGCGTCGATGCGTTGACCATCACGCTCGCCGAATCGACTTCGCGCAGGAAGCGCATCGCGCGGTCGTGGTCTTCGGTGACGATGGCGTCCGTGTGGTGCGAGCCGTATGTGTTGATGTGCTCGATCGCCTCGTCGAGATCGCCGACGACCTTGATCGCCAGCACCGGCGCCAGATATTCCGTGCTCCAGTCTTCTTCGGTCGCATCGACGAGCGAGCCGACGTGCGCCGCTTCGAGCACGGCGCGCGCTTGCCCATCGACGCGCAACTCAACGTCCTTCGCCTGGAACGCGCGCGCGAGTTGCGGCAGCGCCTCGTTCGCGATGCCGCGCGCGACGAGCAGCGTTTCCATCGTGTTGCAGGTGCCGTAACGATGCGTCTTCGCGTTGTCGCAAATGGCCGCTGCTTTCGCGAGATCGGCGCGATCGTCGACGTAGACGTGGCAGATGCCGTCGAGATGCTTGATCATCGGCACGCGCGCTTCTTCCATCAGGCGCGCGATCAGGCTCTTGCCGCCGCGCGGCACGATCACGTCGACGAATTCGGTCATCGTGATGAGCTTGCCGACCGCCGCGCGATCCGCCGTCTCGACGACCTGCACCGCGTCCTGCGGCAAGCCCGCCGCTTCGAGCCCGACGCCGATCAGCTTCGCGAGCGCCGTGTTGCACTCGAGCGCCTCGGAGCCACCGCGCAGAATGGTCGCGTTGCCGGATTTGAGACAGAGCGCGGCGGCGTCGATGGTCACGTTGGGCCGCGATTCGTAAATGATGCCGATCACGCCGAGCGGCACGCGCATCTGCCCGACCTGAATGCCGCTCGGACGGAACTTGAGCCCGCTGATCTCGCCGATCGGATCGGCCAGCGCGGCGACCTGACGCAAGCCTTCGACCATCGTGTTCAGCGCCTTGTCCGAAAGCGTCAGGCGGTCGATGAACGCCGCGTCGTGACCCTTCTCGCGCGCGCGGGCGAGATCGCGCGCATTCGCTTCCTTAAGCGCTTCGCGCTCGCGCTCGATGGCGTCGGCCACCTTGATGAGCGCCGCGTTCTTCGCCGCCGTGGACGCCCGCGCCATCGCGCGCGACGCCTTGCGGGCGCGGCGGCCGAGGTCGGTCATGTATTGATCGATGTTCATCGTGGGTCTCGTTGCGTCGGCGCTGCGCGCGTCGAAAAGTTCATTCTAAGCTGTTGCACAGATTGCAACAGCGCGTGACGGAAGCGTTCTAGCGACGCGGTCGTGGCGCTGGCGCGCGCTGCGCCGTCTTGCCGCCGTGCGCGACGGCCATCGCCAGTTCGAACATGCCGGCCCACGGATCCGGCGGCGGCTCGCTGCCGCGCTTGCCCGTGCTGCCCGACAGTCCCTTCACCTGCCGATCCAGCCGCGCCGCCAGCGACAGCGCCTTTTCCAGCGCCTCGTCCGTCACGCGCGAGAGCGCCGGGCCGATCAGCCGTTCGCGCGGGCCCCAGACGCGGTTCTCGCGCATGAGTGTCGCGAGCGGCTTGCCCGATGCGACGCCGCGCTTGATGCGCAGCAGCGTGCGAACTTCCTCGACGAGCGCCCACAGCACGAGCACTGCCGCCTCGCCTTCGCCTTTGAGGCCATCGAGCATGCGCGCGAGACGGCCGACATCGCCCGTCAGCATCGCTTCGTTGAGTTTGAACACGTCGTAGCGCGCGACGTTCAGCACCGCGTCGTGAATCTGCTCGAACGTGAGCACGCCCTCGGGATACAGCAGCCCGAGCTTCTGGATTTCCTGATGCGCGGCGAGCAAATTGCCTTCCACGCGTTCCGCGATGAACGACAGCGCGCGCCGCCCTTCCTCGCCCGGCGCGACACGCTGGCCTTGCTGCGCGAGGCGCTGGCCAACCCACATGGGCAATTGCGCGCGCTCGATCGGATCGACCTTCAACGCGACGCCCGCGCCCAGCAACGCCGTGAACCAGCCGGATTTCTGCGTCGCGCCGTCGAGACGCGGCAGCGTGACGAGTGTCACGACGTCCGGGTTATCGGCGTCGGCGAGCGTCTTCAGCGCTTCCGCGCCTTCCTTGCCGGGCTTGCCGGTCGGAATGCGCAGTTCGATCAGTTGACGGTCGCCGAACAGCGACATCGACTGCGTTGCGCCGATGAGCGCGCTCCAGTCGAATCCACGCTCGACCGTGAACACCGTGCGATCGGTGAAGCCCGCCGCGCGCGCCGTTGCCCGAATGCGGTCGCACGCTTCCTGCGCGAGCAGATGCTCGTCGCCGTAGACGACGTACAGCCCTTTCAGGCCTTTCGCGAGATGCGCTTCGAGCGCGTCGAGCTTCAGTTGCATGATGCCAAGCGAACCCGGCCGATCAAAGCGGCGGCACCGGCAGCGGCGCGCGCGGCGAGACGCCCGGCGTCTGCTCGCCCGGCGCCGGATGCAGCGAACGCACGGTCGCGAGACGGCGCGTCAGCTGATCGACGGCGTCGTTGCGCATGTCGTTGTAGAGCAGCGTCGCTTCCTGCGATTTCGCGAGCGTGTATTGATCGCTGTATGTCATCGAGCGATTCAGCGCGATGGTGCTCGGCGGAATCAGTAACGTGCCGTCGGCGCCGAGCAGTGTGTAGTTCAGCGAGAAGACGAGCTCGTATTCCTGGATCACGCCCTGCGCGTTCAGGCTCAGCGTGCGCATGCCCTGGCCTTCATTCAAATTGAGCGTCGCGTCCGGCTTCTCGAACGGTTTGACGATCACGGTGTCGCTGCCGCCCTGAACCATGCGCTCGAGGCGCGCGACCATCTGCGGCGTGCCGCCGGTGATCGCGAGCCGCTTGAACGCGTAGTCCTGCTGGCCGCGAAGCTGGAAGCCGCACGCGGACAGCATCGCCGCGCCGCCGAGGAGCGGGACGAACGAGAGAAACGAGCGCCTGCTCGCGCTGACTTTGCCGGTCACATCCACTCCCTTGGTTGTGCGCATCAGACGACCACGTTGACGAGACGCCCCGGCACCACGATCACCTTCTTCGGTGTGCGGCCTTCGGCGAACTTCTCGAACATTTCGTGCGCGATCGCGGCCTTTTCGATGTCTTCGCGCGATGCCTCCTTCGCGACCGTCAGCGCACCGCGTACCTTGCCGTTGACCTGCAGCACCAGCTCGATTTCCGACTGCTCGAGCGCGGCTTCGTCGACCCTCGGCCAGGGCGCGTCGAGGAGCGGGCCGAATTCCTTCTCGTAGCCGAGTTCCGACCACAACTGGAACGTGATGTGCGGCACGACCGGATACAGCACGCGCAACAGCACGCCGAAGGTTTCGTTCAGCACGCCGGCGCCGACGTTCTTCGCGCCTTCGACCGCGTTGAGCATCTTCATGGCGGCGGACACGACCGTGTTGTACTGCAGACGGCCGTAGTCGAAATCGGCCTGCTTCAGCACGGTATAGATTTCGCGGCGCAAGGTCTTCTCGGCGTCGCCGAGTTTCGATGCGTCGAGCTTCGCGTGCTGACGCAGCGCATCGGCGTTGTCATGCGCGAAGTACCACACGCGGCGCAGGAAGCGGCTCGCGCCTTCGACGCCCGCGCCCGACCATTCGAGCGACTGCTCGGGCGGTGCGGCGAACATCACGAAAAGGCGGGCCGTGTCGGCGCCGTACTGATCGATCAGCGTTTGCGGATCGACGCCGTTGTTCTTCGACTTCGACATCTTCTCGACGCCGCCGAGCACGACCGGCTGGCCGTCCGCGTTCAGCGTCGCGCCCGTCGGGCGGCCCTTTTCATCGTGCGTGACCGTGACTTCGAGCGGGTTGTACCAAGTCTTCTTGCCGCTCGCGTCCTCGCGATAGAACGTTTCGTTCAGCACCATGCCCTGCGTGAGCAGATTCTTCGCGGGCTCGCTGAACTTGATGAGGCCCATGTCGCGCATGACCTTGGTCCAGAAGCGCGAGTACAAGAGGTGCAGAATCGCGTGCTCGATGCCGCCGATGTACTGATCCATCGGCATCCAGTAATCGGTGCGCTCGTCGACCATCGTCGGCGCGTCCGGCGCGGTGTAGCGCGAGAAGTACCAGGACGAATCGACGAAGGTGTCCATCGTGTCGGTTTCGCGCTTCGCCGCCGCGCCGCACTTCGGGCACGTGCAGTTCACGAACGCTTCCGACTTCGCGAGCGGGTTGCCCGAGCCGTCCGGCACGAGGTCTTCCGGCAGCACGACCGGCAGATCTTTCTCCGGCACCGGCACGTCGCCGCACGACGGGCAATGGATGATCGGAATCGGCGTGCCCCAGTAGCGCTGGCGCGAGATGCCCCAGTCGCGCAAACGCCAGGTGACCTGCTTGTCGCCGAGGTTCTTCGCCTTCAGATCGGCGGCGATCGCGTCGATGGCTTCTTCCGTCGTCAGGCCGTCGTACTTGCCGCTGTTGATGAGCCTGCCCGCGGTCTTGTCGCCGTACCATTCTTGCCAGGCGTCGGTCGAGTACGTCTTGCCCTCGACATCGATCACCTGTTTGATCGGCAGCTTGTACTTCTTCGCGAACGCGAAATCGCGCTCGTCGTGCGCCGGCACGCCCATCACCGCGCCTTCGCCGTAGGACATCAGCACGTAATTGCCGATCCACACTTCGACTTGTGCGCCCGTCAGCGGATGCGTGACGAAGAAGCCGGTCGGCACGCCCTTCTTTTCCATCGTCGCGACATCGGCTTCGGCCACGCCACCGCGCTTGCATTCGTCGATGAACGCCTGGAGATCGGCGTTGTCGCGCGCGAGGCGCGTGGCGAGCGGATGCTCCGCCGCGACCGCCGCGAACGTGACGCCCATGATCGTGTCGGCGCGCGTGGTGAATACGCGCAACAGTTTCGCTTCGCCGTCGATTTCATACGGGAAGCCGAAGTTCACGCCGAAGCTCTTGCCAATCCAGTTCTGCTGCATGATCTTGACGCGCTCGGGCCAGCCGAGGCCGTCGAGATCGTCGAGCAGTTGATCCGCGTAATCGGTGATGCGCAGGTAGTACATCGGGATTTCGCGCTTTTCGACGAGCGCGCCCGAGCGCCAGCCGCGCCCGTCGATGACCTGCTCGTTGGCGAGCACGGTCTGATCGACCGGATCCCAGTTGACCGTGCCCGTCTTCTTGTACGCGATGCCCTTTTCCAGCATCTTCAGGAACAGCCACTGGTTCCACTTGTAGTAATCCGGCGAGCAGGTGGCGACTTCGCGCGACCAGTCGATGGCGAGGCCCATCGACTGCATCTGCTTCTTCATGTACGCGATGTTCTCGTACGTCCACTTCGCCGGCGGCACGTTGTTCGCCATCGCCGCGTTTTCGGCGGGCATGCCGAACGCGTCCCAGCCCATCGGCATCAGCGTGTTGTGGCCGTTCATGCGCAAGTAACGGTACATCACGTCGTTGATGGTGTAGTTGCGCACGTGACCCATGTGCAGCTTGCCCGACGGATACGGCAGCATCGAGACGCAATAGAACTTGGGCTTGGCCGACGTCTCGGTCGTCCGGTAGACGTCGTTCGCGCGCCAGTTGCTCTGCGCGGCGGATTCGACGTCGGCGGGTGCGTATTTATCGTGCATGGTGTGGTTTGGCTTTCGGCAAATGCTGGGAACGGACTTTGGGACTCGCCGCTATCGATTCGGGCAACGAGTCCGGGCGCTGCGGCATTGCTGACACGGCGCGGCGTCGGAATTCGGGCCTGCTGGCTCGGGCCAAGGCCCGCCGAACGGGGAAACCGCGATTATACCGTTCGATGCGCGCCGGTTCGCGCGCTTATTGCGCGCGCGCTGGCTGCTGCGGTTTCGCGGGCTGCGTGACGAAGCCGATGCGCTCCAGACCGGCCTGCTGCGCCGCGCCCATTACCTGCGCGATGACGTCGTAGCGCGTCGCGCTCGACGCCCGCAGATGCAGTTCCGGCTTCTGCGCGCTCTTGCCCGCGTCGGCGAAACGCGCGCGCATCTGATCGAAAGTGACGGGCGTGTCGTTCCAGAAGAGCTTGCCGGCGTCGTCGATGGACAGCGTGACGGTTTGCGGCGTCTCGCGCGCGGGCTGCGACGAGACTTTCGGCAAATCGAGCCGGATCGCGTGCGTGAAAAGCGGCGCGGTGATGATGAAGATGACGAGCAGCACGAGCATGACGTCGATGAGCGGCGTCATGTTGATGTCCGCCATCGGCGCACCGTTCGTCTTCTTGTCGAGTCCGCCGAAGGCCATCGCCGCGTTCCTATTCGGCCGGACCGCACACGAACGCATGCAGATCGTGCGCGAATCCGTCGAGTTCCTCGGAAATCTGCCGCACGTAGCGCCCGAGAATGTTGTACGCGAGCACGGCGGGAATCGCGACGACGAGACCGAACGCCGTCATGATGAGCGCCTCGCCGACCGGCCCGGCGACGTTTTCGATCATCGCCTGACCGCTCGACGCGATGTTCGACAGCGCGTGATAAATGCCCCAGACGGTGCCGAGCAAGCCGACGAAAGGCGCCGTGCTCCCCACCGATGCGAGCAGAACCTGACCGAATTCGAGCCTTCGTTGCGAACGCAGCAACGCATGACGCAGCGCGCGCAACACGCGCTCGCTGCGCTCGACGCGGGCGAGCATCGCGCCGGGCATTTCAGCTTCCGATGCGCGCCACGCGGCTTCAGCGAGTGGCAGAAACACACGCTCGCGATCCGCGCGCTGCAATGCGCCGATGCCATCCTTCAAACTCGGCGCCTGCCAGAAACGCTGCAATGCGCGCGGACCTTGCCACTTGGCGCGCGCCAGAATCCACGCCTTCACGAGCAGGAAACACCAGCTCGCGAGCGACATGGCGAGCAGCAGACCCGCGACCGCGTGCGTCACGGCATCGCCGGATTGAAGGTAATGAATGACGCCCGTTGCTGCCATAAAAAATCAGCGCAGGCCGAGTACGTCCTGCATGTCGAAGAAGCCCTTGTCGTGCCCTTCGAGGAAACGCGCGGCGCGCAGCGCGCCCTGCGCGTACGACAGACGGCTCGCCGACTTGTGCGTGATCTCGATGCGCTCGCCGATGCCCGCGAAGAGCACCGTGTGATCGCCGACGATATCGCCGCCGCGAATCGCGGAAAAGCCGATCGTCGACGGATCGCGCTCGCCGGTCACGCCTTCGCGCGCGTACACGGCGCAGTCCTTCAGATCGCGGCCGAGCGCCTTGGCGATCACTTCGCCCATGCCGAGCGCGGTGCCCGACGGCGCATCCACCTTATGACGATGGTGCGCCTCGATGATCTCGATGTCGTAGCCGGTCGCGAAATGCTTCGCGGCGAATTCGAGCAGCTTCAACGTGACGTTCACGCCGACGCTCATGTTCGGCGCGAACACGACGCCGATCTTCTCGCCCGCCTGCTTCAGTTGCGCCTTTTGCTCGTCCGAAAAGCCGGTCGTGCCGACGATCATCTTCACGTTGTGCCGCAGCGCCGCTTCCAGATGCGCCATCGTGCCTTCGGGACGCGTGAAGTCGATGAGGGCGTCGGCGTCGGCGAACACGCGCTCGATGTCGTCCGTCAGCAACACGCCCGTGGTCTTGCCGAGGAACGCGCCCGCGTCCTGTCCGAGCTGCGGCGCGCCGGGGCGGTCGAGGGCGCCGGCGAGTTGCGCTTCGGGCTCGTTGAGGACGGTTTCGATCAGCATCCGGCCCATGCGGCCCGACGCGCCGGCAATGGCGATCTTCATGGCAGTCTCGTGTTGAATCGCGCGCGGCACGCGCGACGGATGATGCGAATGGGCTGTGCGGATGAAGCGGCGCCGCGTCGACGCATGGCGCGGCTTCGTCCTCGAGCGGCTGAACTGCTTACTGGCTTTGCTGCGGCAGATAGAACTGCGCCTGGCCGCTTGCGTTGGCCGGAGCCGGCGACGAACCCGCCGGACCGACCGCGCTGCTGTCCGGAATGTTGATCGTCTGCGGGCGGCGCTGCAGCTGAATCTGCGAGTTGCTGCCGGAACTGTTGGTGGAACCCGGCGCGCCGCCCGAGCTCGTCGGCGCGCTGCTGAACGCCGAGGAGCGCTGACGCCCCGTCGGCATTTCGACTTGCGCCGTTGCGCGGTTCGCGGCCTGCGCGGCTTCCTGGTTCGCATCGCCGGCAAATGCCGCTGCCGTATTCGGTTGCGTCGACGGCTCGCCGACCGGCGCTGTCACCGCCGCGGTCGACGCCACCGGCGCGGATGCCGCCGCCGGCGTCGCGGGCTTCGCGACCTTGACGCCCTTGTCGCCGTCGATTTCGGCGAGCAGCTCGAGGTTCGACGGCAGATTCTCGCCGCCCGACCAGCTCACGACGCGATCGCTCGCGAAGTTGACGACGAAGTCACGCTGCTGAACGACGGATGTCGACCCACGCTTGAAATAGAACACGTAGTCCCAGCGATCGGCGTGGAACATGTCCGTCAGAAGCGGCGTGCCGAGGAGTTGCTTCACCTGATCACGCGACATGCCGACCTGCATCTGCGCCGCGGCTTCCGCCGAAACGAAATTGCCTTGCACAACCGTTATCCGGTACGGCGTGATGCTTTGCGCGATCTTCTGCGTGACGCTGTCGTACGTCGAGCAGCCGGCGAGCAATGCGGCCAAGGTTGCTGCTATTACGGTTCCCCGCATGCGACGGCTCTCCCTGCAATTCGATAAATATTTGGAAAACATTTCACCTTTCACGCGAGGCGCTTCAAGGCCGCACTCATTTCGGCCCTCATTCAGCTAATTCACCTTGACGCCTTGACGCCGCTTGGGATGTCAGGATTTGGCAAAACGCATTACTATGAGAACCTTGAATTGTACTCTAGGGATGCCTAGCCATGACCAATCCCGCCGATCTCAAGAATATCGGGCTCAAGGCGACCCTGCCCCGCCTCAAGATTCTCGAAATTTTCCAGCACAGTCCGGTGCGCCATCTGACCGCTGAAGACGTGTATCGAAGCCTGCTCAACGAAGAGCTCGATATCGGTCTTGCGACGGTTTATCGCGTGCTCACGCAGTTCGAGCAAGCCGGCCTGCTGTCGCGAAGCAATTTCGAATCGGGCAAGGCCGTCTTCGAGCTCAACGAGGGATCGCACCACGATCACCTCGTGTGCATCGACTGCGGCCGCGTCGAAGAGTTTTTCGATGCGGAGATCGAACGCCGTCAGCAATCGATCGCGAAGGAACGCGGTTTCAAGCTCCACGAGCATGCGCTCGCGCTGTACGGCGCATGCACGAAGGAAAACTGCCCGCACCGCAAGCATTGAGCTTCGCGCGCCGCTCTTGGGCGCGCGGATGAAAAAACCGCCGTTCATCTCGCGATGGACGGCGGTTTCGTTTCGCCCGTACGTTTCATGTTATGCGCATGCGATCGATTCGCAATTGCATTTCGATTACCGCATGTTGTATCAAGCTGCGCGCGCGGCCGCTTCGATCAGCGCGTAACGTTCGGGCAGGTCGATTTCGTCGCAATTCGGCAAGTCGCCGCCGCGATCGACGACGATGAAATCGCCCGGCTCGTCGAGCACGATCAGCGGGTGATGCCACACGCCGCGCGCATAGTTCACGCCCTGCCAGCCGCGCGCGTAAAAGGCCCGCAGACCAGCCGCATCGAACTCGCCCGCAGGCGCGACGACCACGAGATAGCGCACGTCCGCGAGCGGCACGAAAGCCTGACTGCCGAGCGGATGGCGCTCCATCATCGAAACCACGACCGGCTGTGGGCGCGGCTGGCCGCGAAACACGTTGATAAGCGGCCGCCCTCCGCTTTCGAAGCCGACTTCCACGTTCGCGAGATCGTGAAAGCGCTCCGTCGTGCCCGCGTTGATCGGGAAATGACGCGCGCCTTCGAGTTCGATGACATCGCCGAACGGGGCGAAGGCTTCGCGCGTGAGCGGTTCGAGCGTCAATGTTTTCATTCGATTCCTCCGAAGATGCGCGATTCCGCGAGGTGCGTGTCGCGACAGTCGGTCATTTCAATGCCCGGGTTGCGTCGAGTCAGATCGCGTGCGCGTGTTCGTTGCCGTGCGCGCCTTGCTCCGATTGCGGCGCGGCGGGCACGAAGCGATACTCGGCGTCCTGATCTAGCACGCGTTTGGCGCGCGCCCGGTCGATGTCGTTCTCCCAGACGCCGACGACCACCGTCGCGACGCAGTTGCCGATCAGATTCGTCACCGCGCGCGCGATGCCGACGAACCAGTCGACCGGCAGGATCAGCACGAGGCCGAGCACGGGAATGGCGGGAATGGCGGAGAGCGTCGCGGCAAGAATCACGATGGCGGAGCCGGGAATGCCGTGCGCGCCCTTCGACGTCACCAGCGACACGAGCACGACGACGATCAGGTCATGCATCGACAGCGGCGTGTTGGTCGCCTGCGCGATGAAGATCACCGCGAGCGTGAGATAGATCGAGAAGCCGTCGAGGTTGAACGAGTAGCCGGTCGGAATCACGAGACCGACGGTCGAATCCTTCACGCCCATCCATTCGAGCTTGCGCATGATCTGCGGCAGCACGGCATCCGACGACGCGGTGCCGAGCACGATCGACAATTCCTCGCGCAGATAGCGCACGAGCTTGAAGATCGAGAAGCCCGCGAGGCGCATCACGATACCCAGCACGACGAACACGAACAGGAAGCAGCTCGCGTAGAACACAATCACGAGCAGGCCGAGCTGCTTGAGCGACGCGACGCCGTACTGGCCGGTCGTGAAGGCGATCGCGCCGAGCACGCCGAGCGGCGCGAGCTTGATGATGAACGCCATGATGCGGAAAAACACATGCGACAGCTCGTCGATGAAAACCGTCACGCGCTGTGCCTTTTCGCCGAGCATCGAGAGCGCCGAGCCGAACAGGATCGCGAACACGAGCACTTGCAGGATGTCGCCTTTGGCGAAAGCGTCGATCGCGGTGTCGGGGATGATCTTCAACAGGAAGCCCGCGGTGTCCTTCAGGCTTTTTGCGTGCTCCGTGTAGGTCGCGAGCGACGCGGCATTGAGCGAATGCAGATCGATGTTCATGCCGACGCCCGGCCGCGTGAACCATGCGAGCAGCGCGCCGATGACAAGTGCGAGCGTCGTCATGATCTCGAAGTAGACGACCGCCTTCAGCCCGACGCGTCCCACTTTCTTCAGATCGCCCGCGCTCGCCATGCCGCTCACGACGACGCAGAACACGATCGGCCCGATCACCATCTTGATGAGCTTCAGGAAACCGTCGCCCAAAGGCCGCAACGACTGGCCGAAATGCGGAAACAGCGCGCCGACCACCACGCCGATGACCAGCGCGATCATCACCCTGCCGAACAGCGAATTCAGAAATCTCGACACGACCGTCTCCTCGTGTAATGTCTCGGGACCAGAGCGACTGTTCCGACTGGTCGGACCAGTGCTGTGATGGGGAATATTAGAAAGCCGATATAGAGCCGTCAAGGAAGCTTTGGTAGCGGTTTACCCTGTTCCGGCCGGGTACGGAAATGGCCGCGACACGGTCGTTCACACGCGCGCACGGCACGCGCATACAATGGCGGTCAGACCGGCCAATTCAGTTTTCTTCCTATGAAAAACGTCCCGCATACCGTGACCGACGCCGCCATCGCGACCATTCGCGAGCGCATCGAATCGAGCATGTATCCGGTCGGGAGTCTGCTTCCGGCGCAGCGGCAGCTATCGGAAGAATTGGCGATCAGCCGGGCGTCGCTACGCGAGGCGCTCTCGACGCTCGAAGCGCTCGGCATGCTGCATATCCGGCCCGGAAAAGGCGTGTATGTCAGCAGTGCGCAGGCAAGCAACGCACATCCGTGGCGCTTCGCCGATCAGGCGTCGTTGCCCGACACCTATCAGATGCGCTTCGCGCTGGAGGGATTCGTCGCTCGGCTCGCGGCGCATTCGATCGGCGACGCGGACATCGACTGGCTCGACGACAATCTCGACTCGCTGCACGCCGCGTTGACCGAATCGGCGCTGGAAGAAGCCGCGCAACTCGACTTCGCGTTTCACATGCGTATCGTGAGTCTCGCGGGCAATGCGGCGATCGAATCGATCCTGCGCGGCAGCGCCGACATCATGAAGGAGAGCCAGCGGCTGCCGTTCTATCGGCGCGAACTGGTGTTATCGACGTATCACGAACACGCGGTCATCATCGAGGCTCTGAAGGCGCGCGACGGCGAGAAGGCCGGCCGCGCGATCGAAGGTCACATCGTCAACGCGGCGCAGCGTGCGGGCGTGCATTTTCCCGTTCCGAGCAAAGCTTGAGGCGAAAAAAAGCCGCTCCGAAGAGCGGCTTTGTCGTTTCAGCAGGCTGAAACTTACTTCGCGTTCGCGAGGGCGACCGCCGTATCCAGCATGCGGTTAGAGAAGCCCCATTCGTTGTCGTACCAGCTCGACACCTTCACGAGACGGCCCGACACCTTCGTGAGCGTCGAATCGAACGTCGACGAAGCCGGGTTGTGGTTGTAGTCGATCGAAACCAGCGGCGCATCGTTGTAGCCGAGCACGCCCTTCAGTTCGCCTTCCGACGCTTCCTTCATGATCTTGTTGATCTCTTCGACCGTCGTATCGCGCGCGGCGATGAACGACAGATCGACGACCGACACGTTGATCGTCGGGACGCGGATCGCGTAGCCATCCAGCTTGCCGTTCAGCTCGGGCAGCACGAGGCCGACGGCCGAAGCAGCGCCCGTCTTCGTCGGGATCTGGCTGTGCGTGGCCGAGCGCGCGCGGCGCAGGTCTTCGTGGTACACGTCCGTCAGAACCTGGTCGTTCGTGTACGCGTGGATCGTGGTCATCAGACCGTTCACCAGGCCGATCTTGTCGTTCAACGGCTTGACGAGCGGCGCGAGGCAGTTCGTCGTGCACGATGCGTTCGAGATGACCGTGTCCGACGCCTTCAGCACGTTGTGATTCACGCCGTACACGATGGTCGCGTCGACGTCCTTGCCGCCCGGCGCCGAGATGATGACCTTCTTCGCGCCGCCCTTGATGTGCGCGCTCGCCTTTTCCTTCGTCGTGAAGAAGCCGGTGCACTCCATCACCACGTCGACCTTCAGCTCGCCCCACGGCAGTTCGGCCGGGTTGCGGTTCGCCAGAACGCGGATCTTGTCGCCGTTGACGACGAGGTAATCGCCGTCCACCGACACTTCGCCCGGGAACTTGCCGTGCGCCGTGTCGTACTGCGTCAGGTGCGCGTTGGTCTTGGCATCGCCGAGGTCGTTGATGGCGACGATCTCGATGTCGTGCTTCTTGCCGTTTTCATAGAGGGCGCGCAGCGTGTTGCGGCCGATACGGCCATAGCCGTTGATTGCAACGCGAATCGTCATGGTCTATCTCCTTGGCTTAAAAAAACCTGCTTCGCTGACCGCGAATTTTACTGCGCGGCGAGGACGGCCTTCGCCGTCGCGACAACATGCTCCACCGTGAAGCCGAAATGCTTGAACAGCGCGCCCGCCGGAGCCGACTCGCCGAACGTGTCGATGCCGACCACGCCGCCTTCGAGGCCCACATACTTGCGCCAGAAATCCGTCACGCCCGCTTCGATCGCCACGCGCGCCACGCCCTTCGGCAGCACGCGCTCACGATACTCGGCGTCCTGCTTGTCGAAGACGTTCGTGCACGGCATCGACACGACGCGCGCGCCGATGCCTTCCTTCGCCAGCGCCTCGACGGCTTGCATCGCGAGCTGCACTTCCGAGCCGGTCGCGATGAGGATGATCTTGCGCGCGGGGATATCGTCGTTCCAGTCGCGCAGCACGTAGCCGCCCTTCGCGATGTTGGCGATCTGAATGTCGTTGCGCGGCGAGAATTGCAGATTCTGGCGGCTGAAAATCAGCGTCGACGGGCCGTTGTGCGCGATCGAATGCGTCCACGCGACCGCCGTTTCGACCGTATCGGCCGGACGCCACGTCTGCAGATTCGGGATCAGGCGCAGGCTCGACACATGTTCGATCGACTGATGCGTCGGACCATCTTCGCCGAGACCGATGGAATCGTGCGTGAAGACGAAGATCGAGCGCGACTTCATCAGCGCGGCGACGCGCAGCGCGTTGCGGCTGTAGTCCGAGAACGTCAGGAACGTGCCGCCGAACGGACGATAGCCGCCATGCAGCGCGATGCCGTTGATCGCAGCCGACATGCCGAACTCGCGCACGCCGTAGTTGATGTGATTGCCCCACTGGATGCCCGCGTGTTCCGGATTCGCGTTTTCGGCGTCGCCTGCGGCGCGAACGGCTTTGGAAGCCTTCCAGTTGGTGAGGTTCGAGCCGGTCAGGTCGGCCGAGCCGCCGAGCAGTTCCGGCAGTGCCGCGGCCAGCCCTTCGATGGCGTTCTGCGAGGCCTTGCGCGTCGCGATGGTTTCGGCCTTCTGATTCGCGTCCTCGATGATCTTCGCGGCAGCTTCGGCCCAGTTCGCGGGCAGCTCGCCGCTCATGCGGCGCGTGAATTCGCTCGCTTCCGACGCGTACTTCGCGCGGTAGGCGTCGAACGCCTTGTTCCATTCCGCTTCGGCGTGCGTGCCTTGTTCCTTCGCGTCCCACGCCGCATACACTTCCTGCGGAATTTCGAACGGACCGTAGTTCCAGCCGATCGCCGCGCGCGTCGCCGCGATTTCCTTGTCGCCGAGCGGCGCGCCGTGCGCGTCGTGACCGCCCGCCTTCGTCGGCGCGCCCTTGCCGATGACCGTGCGGCAGCAGATCAGCGTCGGCTTGTCCGACTTCTTCGCGGCGGCGATAGCGGCATCGACTGCATCGACGTTGTGGCCGTCCACGGCGCGGATCACGTTCCAGCCATACGCTTCGAAGCGCTTCGGCGTGTCGTCGTGGAACCAGTGCTCGACGTGGCCGTCGATGGAAATGCCGTTGTCGTCGTACAGCGCGATCAGCTTGTTGAGCTTGAGCGTGCCCGCGAGCGAGCACGCTTCGTGCGAAATGCCTTCCATCAGGCAGCCGTCGCCGAGGAACACGTACGTGTAGTGATCGACGATCTTCGCGTCAGCCTTGTTGAATTCGGCGGCGAGCAGCGCCTCGGCGAGCGCCATGCCGACCGCATTGCCGACGCCCTGGCCGAGCGGGCCCGTGGTCGTCTCGACGCCGGCCGTGATGCCGTATTCCGGATGGCCCGGCGTCTTCGAATGCAGTTGACGGAAGTTCTTGAGCTCGCTCATCGGCAGGTCGTAGCCGGTGAGGTGCAGCAGCGAATACAGCAACATCGAGCCGTGACCGTTCGACAACACGAAACGGTCGCGATCGAACCAGTGCGGATTCGCGGGATTGTGCTTCAGATGGCGCGACCACAGCGCGACGCCGATTTCCGCCATGCCCATCGGCATGCCGGGATGGCCGGAGTTGGCTTGTTGAACGGCGTCCATGGCGAGCGCGCGGATTGCGTTGGCCATGAGGGCGGTCTGGCTGGAGGTCGGGATCGTCATGTCGAGTCTGGGCAGGTGCTGAAATGATCCGCGGTGCTTCTCTTGCAGTACTTCTCACTCGGGCCGGACCCGCACACACCACGTTTTCAGGACCGGAACGACTTGGAAACGACGAGAAACGACGAGGATCGGAAGCCCATCATTCTAACAGACCGGTCCGATTGACACGCGTCTGTAAGGGCGCAAATCCGGTGCGTCCGGACGTCCCGGGCGCGGGCATGTTCCGTGCACTTCACGCGTCGCCGCACTGTCACGGCGGCATGACAATCCGTGACCTTACACGGTAACGCGCGCGGTCAACGGACGTTCATCTGGCGAAATCCGTCCGGCGCGCGGCGTATCGCGCAGGTTCCTTGCCGGTCCATTGATCGTACGTCTTCATGGCAAAATGTTTCCCAATGTGCAGCAGCAAGGCTTCAAGGAGTGCTTTCGATGACCGACCCTCGCCCCGCCGACGTGCCCTGGCTGACTCCGTATCTCACCGTGCGCGACGCACGCGTGAGCATTGCGTTTTATGAAAAAGCGCTAGGCTTCGCGGTGCGCGACAGCGTCAACGACGACGGCACGGTCATCCATGTCGAGATGACGTATCGCGGGCAGTTGATCGTGATGTTCGCGCCCGAAGGCGCGTACGGTTCGCAGGCGCGCACGCCGAAGAGCGCGGGGCAAATGGCGCCGCAGTCCTTCTATTTATACGTCGATGACGTCGACGCCACGTTCCATCAGGCGCTCGCAGTCGGCGCGAAGGCGCTCATCGAGCCGCAGGACCAGTTCTGGGGCGACCGCTTCGCGCAGATCGAAGATCCGGACGGCTATCGCTGGGCGATCGCGCGGCATCTGCGCTGAGCGCGCAGGCATTCTCACTATCCGCGGACGGCCGAGTCCGCGATCAATCATTCATGCCACGTTTTCATGTCGACGGCCCGCTCTGCGCAGGCCAAACCTTCGCCCTTCCGGATGACGTCGTGCGTCATGTGCACGTCCTGCGTCTGCAAACGGGCGATGCAATCACACTCTTCGATGGCCGCGGCGGCGAATATCGCGGCGAGCTCGTCGATATCGCCAAACGCGCGGCGACCGCGCGCATCGACGAACACAGCGATCGCGAAGCCGAGCCGCCGTATCGCGTGACGCTCGCGCAAGGCGTCGCGGGCGGCGACAAGATGGACTGGCTCATCGAGAAGGCGGTGGAACTCGGCGTCTCGGGCATTGCGCCGATCACGGCCGAGCGCGGCGTCGTGCGTCTCGCCGGCGAGCGCGCATTGCGTCGTCAGGCGCACTGGCAGGCGCTCACGCGCGCGGCGTGCGAGCAATGCGGGCGCAATCGCGTGCCCGAGGTTGCGCCGCCACGCGATCTCGGCGCCTGGCTCGCCGACCTGCCCGCCGCCATCGACGGCGAACTGCGCCTCCTTCTCTCGCCGCGCGCCGAAGTCAGCTTCGCATCGTTGCCCGTCGATCCGCCGGCGAGTCCCGTCACTTTGCTGATCGGGCCGGAAGCGGGTTTTTCGCCCGCGGAAGAAACCGCGATCGTCGATGCGGGTTTTTCCACGCTCGGGCTCGGCCCGCGCGTGCTGCGCACGGAGACGGCGGGCATTGCGGTGTTGGCGGCGCTGGCCGCGCGCTGGGGCGGCTGGTAAAAAAATAGCCCGATGGAAACCCATCGGGCTATTTTCCTGCTTTGCGCCGGCCTTGGTTCGAATGCTCAGACGAACGAATAGAACACGCGGAAAGCCACTTTCCTTTCCGCCCAGAATTCCGCCGCGTCGCGGAATACGTCCAGCAGCACTTCGCGGCCTTCCTTGTCGAACTTCTGCGCGATCGGCAGTTGTTCCAGCACGATCACGAAACCCGGTTGCGAGCCCGCCTTGTGAACGAGATCGGTGAGCGAATCGTAAAGCGCGTCGTAGTTCTTGCCGAAGTGTTTGGGAAAGAGAAACGAAAGAGCGATAGTCTCGAGCACTTCCTGTTTGCTCTGCGCATGGCCGAGATACGCGTACAGGAAATGCTGGCCGAGGCGGTTCGCTTCGTCCGCGAGATCCTGCACCCGGAACGCGCGAATCGACTGCACGATGTTCGGCCGCACGGTTGCGAACAGCGATTCCGAATCCTCTTGCGGATGGAGCTCCTCGGGCCTGGTCTCGTCGTCGGGTCTGTTGTCGTGTTCTGTCATGCGTAGCCGCAATACTCGCTGGAACAGGTTGCCATCGCCGGTGGCGAAAAGATCACCCGCGACGCTGTGGTCGTGCGCGTAGATGTTGTCGCTCATGCCGTTAATCCCGTAGTTGATCCGCAATGCGTTTGAAACTGGCGTAGTGGTCGTCCGTGTAGTAGCAATCGTCGAGCTTCTTCTTCGGACCGCCACACACGATCCGGCGCGCGCCGCGATCCCGCGCGCGAGGCGTGGGAACGGTGTATTCGTGGTAGTAGCCGCGTGGATGCCGCGGAAGCAAACGCTCGCGATTGCCGAACACGACGCCGTCCTTCTCGAAAGGGAAAGGGCCGCCCGCTTCGATCAGCCGCAAGGTTGCGACCGCCTGCTTGGGCAACTGCGCAATGTAGACGGTGGCCAGCCCGTCGCGCTCCTGCTCGCCGGTCGCTTGCGGTTGCCGCACCTGCGCTTCACGGACCGGTTCGGCCGGCGAGACGGGCGCCGGACTCGCCGAAGCAACCATCTCCTGAACGCCGCTTCGAGGTTCATCCTTGCCGCACGCGCCCAACAGGACGCTCAAGGCGACGAAAAACGAAAGAGCCCTCGCGCGTGTCACCAAACGGTTGTCCTCGCGTTACACCAGAATTCACGACCATGAAAGATGTAAGGGTATCGCTAATGACAGGGCGAAGCAACGTTCGCCCGAAAATCGGAAATTTTTTCGCAGTTTGGACCGATCCCGCAAATTCTGATGACGTAATCATCCGAAGAATTAGCCGAAATCTGAGAGATTTTTATCCCAGTCAGGATAATAATCTGCTCGTGGGATCTGAAGCGTTGGACGAGCCGCCTCACTCGTCGCCAGTTTCGCGGCATCGCGCTTGCCGTTCGATCCCGCTTTTTGCGTGTAAAGCAAACACTCCTTTGCTTTTTTCGCGGCGTGCCGTGTGTCCACGGCACGCTTTTTTTTCGCGCAAAAAAAGCGGCGGGAAAGCCCGCCGCGTTCTTGGTCAAAGCAAGCCGCGATCAGCGCGCCGCCGATGCATCCGCCACCAGCAATGCCGTCATGTTGACGATTCGCCGCACCGTCGCCGATGAAGTGAGCACGTGAACCGGCTTCGCCGCGCCGAGCAGGATCGGCCCGATCGCGATGCCGCTTCCCGCCGCCGTCTTCAGCAGGTTGTACGAGATGTTCGCCGCGTCGATGTTCGGCAGGATCAGCAGGTTCGCGTCGCCTTCGAGCGTCGATTCGGGCAGCACTTCCTTGCGCAGACGCGCATCGAGCGCCACGTCGCCGTGCATTTCGCCGTCGACGTCGAGATCGGGCGCGCGTTCCTTGAGGATCGCGAGCACGTCGCGCATCTTCTGCGCGGTCGGCGCATTGCTGGTGCCGAAGTTCGAATGCGACAGGAGCGCGATCTTCGGCACGATGCCGAAGCGCTTCACTTCTTCCGCCGCGAGCATCGTGATTTCGGCGAGCTGCTCGGGCGTCGGATCGACGTTCACGTGCGTATCGACGATGAAAATCTGACGCCCCGGCAGCACGAGCGCGTTCATTGCCGCGTACACGTTCGCGCCTTCCTTCTTTCCGATCACCTGATCGATGAAGTGCAGATGACGATGCGTCGTGCTCACCGTGCCGCAGATCATGCCGTCGGCTTCGCCCTTCTGCACGAGCATCGCGCCGATCAGCGTCGTGCGGCGGCGCATTTCGAGCTTTGCCATCTGCTGGCTGATGCCTTTGCGCGCCATCATCTTCGCGTACGTCTGCCAGAAATCGCGATAGCGCTCGTCGTGGTCCGTATCGACCACGGAGAAATCGACGCCCGGCGCGAGACGCAGGCCGAATTTCTGGATGCGCTGCTGGATGACCGCCGGACGGCCGATGAGAATCGGCTTCGCGATCTTTTCATCGACGGCGATCTGCACCGCGCGCAGCACGCGCTCTTCCTCGCCCTCCGCGAACACGATGCGCTTCTTCTCCGGCTCGACGCTGCGCGCGAGCTGGAACACGGGCTTCATCGTCGTGCCGCTGTGATAGACGAACTGCTGCAGATGCTGCTCGTACGCTTCCATGTCCTCGATCGGACGCGTCGCCACGCCGCTGTCCATCGCCGCCTTCGCGACGGCCGGCGCGATCTTCACGATGAGACGCGGATCGAAAGGCTTCGGAATCAGATATTCCGGGCCGAACGACAAATCCTGGATGCCATAAGCCGTCGCGACGATATCGCTCTGCTCCTGACGCGCCAGTTCCGCGATGGCGTTCACCGCAGCGATTTCCATTTCCTTCGTGATGACGGTCGCGCCGACATCGAGCGCGCCGCGGAAGATGAACGGGAAGCACAGAACGTTGTTGACCTGATTCGGATAATCCGTGCGGCCGGTGGCGAGCACGGCGTCCGGGCGCACTTCGAGCGCGAGTTCCGGCAGGATTTCCGGCGTCGGATTCGCGAGCGCGAGAATCAGCGGCTTCGCGGCCATCTGCTTGACCATGTCCTGCTTGAGCACGCCGCCGGCCGAAAGCCCGAGGAACACGTCCGCGCCTTCGATCACTTCGGCGAGCGTGCGCGCGCTCGTTTCGCGCGCGAAGAGCTCCTTGTCCGGGTCCATCAGCTCCGTGCGGCCCTTGTAGACGACGCCGGCCAGATCCGTCACGAAAATGTTCTCGCGCTTCATGCCGAGATCGACGAGCAGATTCAGGCACGCCAGCGCCGCCGCGCCCGCGCCCGACGCGACCAGCTTCACTTCGCCGATGTTCTTGCCGACCACCTTCAGACCGTTCGTGATCGCCGCCGCGACGACGATGGCCGTGCCGTGCTGATCGTCGTGGAAGACGGGAATTTTCATGCGCTTGCGGCATTCGCGTTCGACGATGAAGCAGTCCGGCGCCTTGATGTCTTCCAGATTGATGCCGCCGAAAGTCGGCTCGAGCGCGGCGATCACGTCGACGAGCTTGTGCGGATCGCTTTCGTTCAGCTCGATATCGAACACGTCGATGCCGGCGAACTTCTTGAAGAGCACGGCCTTGCCTTCCATCACCGGCTTCGATGCGAGCGGCCCGATGTTGCCGAGGCCCAGCACGGCCGTGCCATTGCTGACGACGCCGACGAGATTGCTGCGCGCGGTGAAGCGCGCGGCGTTCAGCGGATCTTCGACGATCGCTTCACACGCGAACGCGACGCCCGGCGAGTAAGCCAGCGCGAGGTCGCGCTGGTTGATCATCTGCTTGGTGGGGGCGATCGCGATCTTCCCGGGAACCGGAAACTCGTGATAGTCGAGCGCAGCTTCGCGCAACTTGGTATTGGCGTCAGTCGTCATAAGGCGGGCTAGCAGTGCGGGAATTAGAATGGAAGTTCGAACGCATTGTAGCGCCAATCAGTCGCGGTTTCGGACCGCGCTCCATGCATTTCGGCTACAAGTGCCATGACTGGAAAACGTCTGGTCGGTCCGTCCGGCAAGCCTTCGCGGGCATCGGCCGAGTGTTTTCGAGATGCGGCGCCGGTTTCGGCGCGCTGTGTTTTTCATCGTGCATTGCAACAATCAACCTCAAGCGCCGACGCATGCTCTCCGAGTTTTCACTGATCGACCGTTTCTTTGCACGCCGCGCGACGGCGCCTTCCCCGCGTCATGACGAGGAGGCCGCGAAGCCGCTCGGCATCGGCGACGACTGCGCGCTTATCGCGCCGCCGGTTGGCCATCAGCTCGCCATTTCGACGGACATGCTGGTCGAAGGACGCCACTTCTTTCCCGATGTCGATCCGTACGCGCTCGGTCACAAGGCGCTCGCGGTGAACCTGTCCGATCTCGCCGCGATGGGCGCGAAGCCGCACGCGTTCACGCTCGCGCTGGCGTTGCCGCGCGCCGACGAAACGTGGCTCGAAGCGTTCAGCAACGGTCTCTTCGCGCTCGCGGAACGTCACGATTGCGCGCTCGTCGGCGGCGATACGACGAGCGGGCCGCTCAACATCTGCATCACGGTGTTCGGCGACGTGCCGCAGGGTGCGGCATTGCGTCGCGATGCGGCGCGTCCCGGCGACGACATCTACATATCCGGCACCTTGGGCGACGCGCGCGCGGGCCTCGGCGCGATTCGCGGCGAGTGGTCCGCGCCGGAAGCTTCCGCCTGGCGGCGCGCGCTGGAGCGCCCGGAACCGCGCGTCGCGTTGGGCATGGCGTTGCGCGGCGTGGCGCACGCGGCGCTCGATATCTCCGATGGCCTCGCGGGCGATCTCATGCACATCCTGAAGCGTTCGGGCGTGCGCGCGGTCGTCGATGCCGATGCCGTGCCGTGCTCCGATGCCGTGCGCGCGCTGCCCGAAACCGCGCGCCGACAATGCACGCTCGCGGGCGGCGACGACTACGAGCTCTGCTTCACCGCGCCCATCGATGCCCGCGACGCGCTCGCCAAAATCGCGACGGACGTGAAAGTGCCGCTGACGCGCATCGGTACAATCGAGTCATCCGGTGCGCCCGCAATCGCCTGGCGCGATGCGTCGGGCGCCCCGCTCTCCCTGACGTTGCAAGGCTTCGATCATTTCCATGCAGACTGACCCCACGCTAGCGGGCGACCCGGCCGCGCCGCGCAGCAAGCCGCGCCGGGCGAGCGCGCGCTTCATGCTCGACCATCCGCTTCATATTCTTTCGCTCGGCTTCGGCAGCGGACTGTCTCCCATCGTGCCGGGCACGGTCGGCACGTTATTCGCATGGGTGTCGTTCGTCGTGTTCAATCCGCATCTGACGGTCGCGGAATGGGGCGCGCTGATCGTCGCCGGCTTCATCGCCGGATGCTGGTTCACCGGCTTCACCGCGAAGAAAATGGGCACCGACGATCCGTCGCCGGTCGTGTGGGACGAGATCGTCGCGTTCTGGCTCGTGCTGCTGCTCGTCACGCCCGCGACCTTCACCGGGCAATTGTGGGCGTTCGTCGTGTTCCGCTTCTTCGACATGGTGAAACCGCCGCCCATCCGATATTTCGATCGCCGGTTGAAAGGCGGTTTCGGCATCATGTTCGATGATCTCGTCGCGGCGTTCTTCACGCTGCTCGTGATCGCGCTCTGGCGCATGACCGTCTGATTTTTTCCATCCATCGAGACCACCGCCATGCCAACCGACACCGTCGTTCACCAACTTGCGATTCGCGTCGGCAACAAGCTGCACGCCGAACGGCTGATGCTCGCCACCGCCGAGTCGTGCACGGGCGGCATGGTCGCGACCGCCATCACCGATATTTCGGGCAGCAGCGCGTGGTTCGAGCGCGGCTTCGTCACGTATTCGAATCTCGCGAAGATCGAGATGATCGGCGTGCCCGCGACGCTGATCGAACAGCACGGCGCGGTCAGCGAGCCGGTCGCGAAGGCCATGGCCGAAGGCGCGCTGCGCAACAGCCGCGCGCAGGTCTCGGTGTCGATTACGGGCGTGGCGGGACCGGCGGGCGGCAGCGAGGCGAAGCCGGTCGGTACCGTGTGCTTCGGATGGAGCAATCGTCTGAATACGCAGATCGAGACCCAGCATTTCAAGGGCGACCGCGAACAAGTGCGAACGCAGGCCGCCGCGCATGCGTTGCGCAGGCTGCTGGAGTTCATGGATCAGAGCGAGCGCTGAGCGCGCGTCGATCGCATGAACAAGCGCATCGACAATCCGGCCGATTCCGTCACGTTCAGCAAGGATCAGGTGGCCCGCTGGATGGGTCGGAAGACCTTCGGCCGCAATCGAACGTCACATTGCCGACCGAGCCGCCGTTGTACATCGCCATCGTTAAGCGCTCGCGGCGGGCATTCTGTCCGAAGATGCGCGCGCGGTGGAGAAGTTCTCCGCCGAAGACATCGAGGCGCTGTTCGCGCCTATTGCCGATAGTTGAAGCGCGCGCTCACCGATACTGATTGATCGTATCGCGCGTCTTCTTCGCGGCTTCGGCCGCGGCTTGCGCGTAATCATCGCCCTTGCCGGCGTAGATGATCGCGCGCGACGAATTGATCAACATGCCCGTGCCGTTCGCGGTGCGGCCCGCGCGCACGGTTGCTTCGACATCGCCGCCCTGTGCGCCGATGCCCGGAATCAGAAGCGGCATGTCGCCGACGATCCCGCGTACCGTTTCGATTTCCTTCGGAAACGTCGCACCGACGACGAGGCCCAACTGGCCCTTGTCATTCCACTTTTCCGCCGCGAGCCTGGCGACGACCTGATACAGCGGCTTGCCATCGGTCGTGAGAAATTGCAGATCGGAGCCGCCCGCGTTCGACGTGCGGCACAGCACGATCACGCCCTTGCCCTCATGCGCGAGATACGGCTCGATGGAATCGAAGCCCATGTACGGATTCACGGTGACGGCATCGGCCCGATAGCGCTCGAACGCTTCCTTCGCGTACTGCTCGGCCGTGCTGCCGATATCGCCGCGCTTCGCATCGAGAATCACCGGAATGCCGGCGTGCTTCTCGTGGATATGCGCGATCAGCGCTTCGAGCTGATCTTC
This sequence comes from Caballeronia sp. ATUFL_F2_KS9A, assembly GCF_023630765.1. NCBI lineage: Bacteria > Pseudomonadati > Pseudomonadota > Betaproteobacteria > Burkholderiales > Burkholderiaceae > Caballeronia > Caballeronia sp. ATUFL_F2_KS9A. Next base: position 38,715 of record NZ_JALQEK010000013.1, read on the forward strand.
CGCGCGATGCGCCGCGAAGTACGCAATCTGCGGCTTGAACGACGATGCATACGGCGCGGTTGCATCGACGATGGTCTTGCAGAACTCGAAGATCGCGTCGGCGCGGCCGTTGAGTGCGCCGGGAAACTTCGCCGGCTCCGGGTCGAGGCCGACGCACAGAAGCGATTGAGTCCGCGACCACGCGGCATTGAGCGATTCGATGAAGGACATGGCGGGAAGATGTTGAAAACGTCGATGCCACGCATTTTAGCGTGCGTGGCGTCATCTTCCGTCGCGCTTCCGTCGCGCTTCCGGCGCGGATCAGCGCGCCGCGTCCCGTGCCCGCGCCTTCGCGCCTGCCCGCGTGCGCGGCCTTCCGCGCCGCGTCGCTTCCCCGGTGCGCTCGACGGTGAAGCGGAATTCCCGCGACAAGCGTTCGCCCGGTTCGAGCACAGTCATGCCGTTCGCTTCCCCACCGCCGGGCAGATTCACCGCGTTGATCGGATGATCGACCGGCTCGAAGCAGAAAAAGCTTTCGCCGGGCGGCGCGTAGAGCACGTAGTAATCGGTGTCGGCGGCGATCGTCAGCGACAGGCGGCGCTTCGGCCACAGCACGCTCGTGCGCCCGCTCCATCCGGTGAACGCGTTGTTGACCATTTCCGATGGCATCGGATACGCAACGCCGAATTGCCACGCGGGCGGCGTCGGAACATGCCGCACAGGCAGCCAGTCGTCGCCGCACAGCCACACGCCGCCCGCCGCCGCCGACAACTCCGTGTCCGCCTCGCGCATCAGGAACGGATGCAGCCCGAGGCCGAACGGCAGCGCTTCGTCGCCGGTATTTTCGACATCGAGCGTCACGGCGAGCGTCGCTTCGTCGAGCGTGTAAGTCTGCGCGGCGCGAAACGCGTAAGGCGTGCCGCCGCTGCAATCGAGCGTGAGACGCACGCGCGCGGAATCCTGCTCCGCGACTTCCCACGCGCCGAGCCAGCCATCGCCGTGCAGCGGCAGCGGTTCGCCCGCGCGATTGCACGGCACGTCGATCGAGCGTCCGGAAAACTGAAAGTGTCCGTTGCCGATGCGGTTCGAATACGGCAAAAGCGGATAGCACGCGAGCTGATTCGGATCGGTGTCCGGTCCCGGCTCGACGCACGGCCGGAAGATCGGCACGAGCGTGCCTTCGTGCCGCCAGTCGAAGCGCGTGATGCCGCCGCCGAGCGACGGTGCCAGCTCGAGCCGCAAATGCGCGTTGGCGAGCGTGATGCAGCCGTCGACATCGGCGCCGCCCATCGCGACGACCGCGGTGCTCGGGCCGGGACGGATCGGCGGTTCGGTGGCGGCGGCGAGACGCGCACGGCGGGCGTTCGCCTGTTCCTTGGACGTCGATGCAGGATTCGGTCTTTGCTCTGTTCGCGCGACAGCCATGACTCGTGCTCCATCGAGAGGCGAAGAACCCGGCGTTGCCGGGATGAGTCGGGCGGCGCGTCGATCGCGCGCCGCCTCGTGTTCTGGTTACGCCTTGCCCGCAAATACGGCTTCCGCGATGCCGCGTGCACCGGGCGTCGCGACGAACACGCCGCCTGCGTGCGCGTCTGTTTCGCCGAGGCCGATGCGCGCCGTCGTCACATACAGCGTGCCGAAGTCCGCGCCGCCGAACGCGGCGCAACTCGGCTGCGCGCTCGGCACGCCGATGCGCGCCGTCTCGCGGCCGTCGCTTCCGTAGCGCACGACGCGCGCGCCGCCCCACTGCGCGTTCCACAAGCCGCCGTCCGCATCGACGATCGAGCCGTCGGGCACGCCGGTCGCATCCGTCAGCTCGACGAACACGCGGTCGTTGTCGAACGTCGGATAGTCGCATACGCGAATCTGACGCGTGGGCGAGTCGCAGTAGTACATCGTCGCGCCATCGGGCGAGAAGCCGATGCTATTCGAGATCGCGCAATTCCCGAGCGGCAGCTTTTCCAGCGACAGATCCGCGTTCAGCCGATAAAACGCGCCGACCGGTTGCGCATCGTCCACGTCGTGTTTCGTGCCGAACACGAAGCGCCCTTCGCGGTCGCAACGGCCGTCGTTGAGGCGCGTCGGCAGATCGGCTTCGACTTCCATGATGGTTTCGATCTTGCCCGTCGCGATTTCATGGAACGCGAGCCGCGATGCGAGGCCGAGCAGCAGGAAACGCGCATCGGCGCACGGCGTGAAGCAGGCGAGCCGCTCGGGCATGTCGAACGATTCGCTCGCGCCGTCGCGCGGATCGTAGCGCCACAGCTTCTTGCCTTCGATATCGGTCCACCAGAAGCGGCCGCTCGCGGCGCACCACGTCGCGCCTTCGCCGAGCGAACACTGGCTGTCGATGAGAAGTTGCGCTCGCATCGGATTCATCAGGCCCATCCTCCGTCGACGATCATGTCCTGCGCCGTGATCATTTTGCTGTCGTCCGATGCGAGAAAGAGCGCCGCGCGCGCGAGGTGTGCGGGCAGCAGTTCTCCGTCGATGCACTGGCCTTGCTTGATTGCTTCCTTGCCGGCCTCGTCGAGCCACAGACGCTTTTGCTTTTCGGTCATCACCCAGCCCGGCACGAGCGTATTGACGCGGATGCCGAATTTGCCGAGATCGCGCGCGAGGCCGCGCGTCATGCCTTGCACTGCCGATTTCGACGTCGTGTAGACGGGGAAGTTGCCTTGCTTGAGCATCCAGCTGATCGAGCCGAGATTGATGATCGAGCCGCCGCCCGCGCGCTTCATGTCGTCGATGACGGCCTGCGCCGCGAAGAATTGATGGCGGATGTTGACCGCGATGCCTGCATCGTACGACTCGGGCGTGACGTCTTCGATTGCGTGGCGTTTGTCGTTGGCGGCGTTGTTGACGAGCACGTTGATGGGGCCGAGGGCGGCTCTTACGTCGGCGATGCCTTTGCGCAATGCGTCGATGTCGGTCAGGTCGACGTTGAGGAACATCGGGCGCGTTTGGCCTTCTTGCAGAGCCGCGCCGAGGCGGTCGGCGAGCGCTTCGCCAGCGTCGGTGTCGATGTCGAAGAAGGCGACTTTCGCGCCCTGATCGAAGAAGTGTTCGACGAAGCCTTCGCCGATGCCAGTTGCGCCTCCGGTTATCAGCACTGTTTTGCCTTGCAGGCTGGGGTATCTTGCGAGGTTCTTTTCGATCGTTGACATTGGGTTTTGTCTCTCCTTGCTGCGCTTGTCGCGCTTGTTTGCTTTGCGCTTTTCGCCGGATCCCGGTTTCTTAGTGGTCTATTAGCACTGCCCCTGTGCGGGGCGGCACTCACTTTCTTTGCTGCTGCAAAGAAAGTAAGCAAAGAAAGCAGCTTCCGATACGCCCGCGGTCACACGCAATTTGGGTAGTCCTCTCGTCGTTCGTGGGCTGCCTAAGGAGTGCCCTCATAGGCCCCATCGGGCTTGGCTCGCGCACGGTCTGCCACCTCGCACCACACACCAAACTGGTTCAGCACCAAATAGCTCCAGCCCGCTTCGCGGCCGACCGGTCAATCGGGTCCGCGCGTGCTTCTTTGCTGCCATCTCCATCTCACTGCACTTGCCGCCCGCTGGTTTCCCTTGCATGCCCGGCGGCAGCGCGTAGCGCTGTGCCGAAGCCATTTCGTGCTGAACCAGCGTTCTCAACACCTTCGGGCGGCAGACCGTGCGCGAGCCAAGCCCGGTTAGTCCTTCGAGGGCACTCTTTAGGCGAGTGCCGCCTGGGACGAGAGTACTACCCAACGTGCGTGTGACCGCGGGCCTGAAAAGCTGCTTTCTTTGCCTACTTTCTTTGCAGCAGCAAAGAAAGTAGGTGCCGCCCCGCACAGGGGCAGTGCTAATAGACCGACACGAAAACGGAATCCAGCGACATCAACGGCAAAACATCAACAACGACATCAACCGCAAAACATCAATCCCGCGACCCGCGATTCTTCAACTGATCGAGCAGAACGGCAGCAAGCAGGATAGCCCCTCTCACGAGGTACTGATAAAACGCGTCGATATTCAAAAGGTTCATGACGTTCTCGACAGTACCCATGATGAGCACGCCAATCACGACACCGGAAATCGTCGCCCTACCGCCCAGCAGAGAAACACCGCCAAGAACACAAGCAGAAATGACATTGAGCTCGAAGCCTTGAGCGGCATTCGGCTGCCCCGACGTGATCCGCGAAGCGAGAATGACCCCAGCCAGCGCGGTCACAGCGCCCTGAATCAAAAAGATCCACACACGCGTGCGCTCGACATTGATCCCCGCGAGCCGCGAAGCCTCGGGATTACCGCCGATAGCCAATGTATTACGTCCATACACCGTCTGATTGAGCAATACGCCAAAAACGACGAAGCACGCAAGCGTGACCCAGATTGGCAGGGAAATCCCGATCATCGACAGACTGCCGAGCGCGATGAACGTATCCGACGACACACCCACCGCCTGCCCGTGCGACACGATGAACCCGAGCCCGCGCACGATTTCCATCGTCGCCAAGGTCGTAATCAGCGCATTGATTCGCAGATAAGCAATCACCGCGCCGTTCACAAACCCGATCACCGCACCCGCAGCCACCGCCGCGATGATCGCGATGAACGTGTTGTCCGTCGCATTCAGAACCATCGCGCACAGAACACCGGCGAAGGCGATCGTCGAGCCCACCGACAAGTCGAAGTCGCGCGACGCGAGGCAGAACATCATCGTGCACGCGACCATGCCGATCTGCGAGATCGACAGCGCGAGGCCGAGCATGTTCTCGATCGAGAAGAAGTGATCGACGGTCAGCGACATCGTCACGAACATCACGATGAAGATCACGATCAGGCTGTATTCCGTGATCTGCTGCCACCACTTCTGCTTGTCGTTCTTTTGCGGGATCAGCGCGTTCGCGACGCTTTCCGTCGCCTGCCCCACGATGTTTTCTCTTGCTTCCATGATTCGCTCCTCTCGTCTTTACGCCGCCTGCGCGACCGTTTCCGCCTGCGGCAGCGCAAGGCTCAACACTGTTTGTTCGCTCGCCTTCTCGCGCGCCAGTTCGCCCGCGATACGCCCCTGCCGCATCACGACGATCCGGTCCGACACGCCCAGCACTTCCGGCAATTCCGACGAAATCATCACGATCGCGCAGCCGCGCTCCGCAAGCTGATAGATCACGTTGTAAATCTCATGCTTCGCGCCGACGTCGATGCCGCGCGTCGGTTCGTCGAGAATCACGACCTTCAGGTCCGGCTCCGCGAGCCAGCGCGACAGAATCGCCTTCTGCTGATTGCCGCCCGAAAGAAAACGGATGCGCTGCTTCCGGCTCGGCGTCTTGATCTTCAGCAACTGGATGAAGCGCTCGGCCGTCTGCGCCTCCTTCTTGCGATCCAGAAACAGCCCGCCGCGCAGATAGTGTCGCCGGCACGAAATATTGATGTTCTCCGCCACCGTCGCCATCGCGACGATGCCTTCTTCCTTCCGATCCTCCGGACACAGCACGATGCCGTGACGAATCGCCTCGCCGGTGCTGCGAACCTTGATCGGCTTGCCGTCGAGCACGATGTCGCCGCCCTTCTTTCTGTCCGCGCCGTAGACGAGATGCATCAGCTCGCTGCGTCCCGCGCCGACGAGCCCGAAGAAGCCCACGATCTCCCCGCGCTTCACTTCGAAGCTCGCGGGCGCGCTCAATGCATCGCCCTCCACGTTCTTCACGGAGAAGCGCACGTCGCCCAAAGGACGCGCGCGATAGTTGTAGATGTCGCTGATCTCGCGCCCGACCATTTCCTGCACGAGCGTTTCGCGCGGCACATCCGCGAGCGAAAGATGCGAGGCGATCTTGCGCCCGTCGCGGAAAATCGTGCACGCGTTGCACAGTTCGTAAATCTCGTCCATGCGATGCGAGATGTAGATCAGCGCACGGTTATCCGCCTGCAGATCGCGCACGAGCTTGAAGAGCACTTCCGTCTCGCGATGCGACAGCGAACTCGTCGGTTCGTCGAGCGCGATCACGCGCGCGTTGCGCAGCAGCGCCTTGCAGATTTCGACCATCTGCCGCTGCGCGATCGACAGCTTGCGCAGCTTCGCATTCGGATCGAGATCGACGCCCATCGCCGCAAGCCGCTCGCGTACGTGCGCCTTGGCCGCGCGCTTGTCGACCCAGCCGAGCCGGTTCGGCAATGCGCCGAGCAGCAGATTCTCGGACACGGTCAGATCCGGCACGTACTGCAATTCCTGATGAATCACCGCGATGCCCGCGGCAATCGATGCCGCCGCGCTCGCGAAATGCACTTCCTTGTCGTCGATGAGCACGCGCCCCGAATCGGGCTGATACTCGCCGCCGAGAATCTTGAGCAAGGTCGATTTGCCCGCGCCGTTCTCGCCCATCAAACCGTGAACTTCGCCGGCGTTGACGTCGAACGACACGCCGTCGAGCGCGCGCACGCCTGGAAACACCTTGCCGATATTGTCAAAACGCAGCGTCGCTGACACATCGCCTCCTATTCTCGAGCGGACCGCACGCGCGGCCCGCTTCCCTCACGAAAGACTTAGTTCGATGCCAGTCCCATCTGCTGGCGCACCGATGCCACGTTTTCACGCGTAGCCAGCATGCCGGTCGTGAGCGTGAGCGGCGGCGGCGCCTTGCCGTCCTTGATCCACGCGTACATCAGCTCGGACGTCTCTTCGCCGTGGCGCTTCGGGCTGATGATGACGGTGCCGTAGAAGCCCGTCGGATTCGGCTTCTTGAACTCGTTCAACGCCGAGTCCGATCCGCCGATACCGATGCCGATCATGTTGTCCGCCTTGAAGCCGCGGCCTTCCGCTGCGCGCACCGCGCCGAGCACGGCTTCGTCGTTCAGGCCGTAGGCGACCCAGTGCTTGTATTGCGGATTCTTCGTCAGCGCGATGTTCGCGGCGTTGAACGCGTTCTCGGTGTCGGTCTTCGCCTGCGGCGCGGCGACGATGTTCGCCTTCGGGAAACCGGCGGCGACGAGCGCATCGGTCGCGCCGGCCGTGCGGTCATGCGCGGTCGGCAATTGCTCGTAAGTCACGTCGATCGCGCCGACATCCTTCATGTCCCAGCCGCGCTTCTTGATCTCGGCGGCGATGCCGTCGCCCACCTGCTTGCCGATGTTGTATGCGGAAATGCCCATGTGCGGCACGGATTCGATCGGCTTGCCCGAACCGTCGACGAGGCGGTCATCGACCGTCATCATCTTGAGCTTGTCGGCCTTCGCCTTCGCGACGATGCCCGGCCCGAGCTTCACGTCCGGCGTGCAGATGATGAAGCCCTGCGCCTTCTGCGCGGCGAGGTTGTCGATCGCGCTCATCACCTTTTCACCCGACGGCGCGCCGATCTTCACGAGCGTGAAGCCCTTTTCCTTGGCGGCGATTTCGGCGAACTTCCATTCGTCCTGGAACCACGGCTCTTCCGGCTGCTTCACGAGGAAGCCGATCTTGACCTCGTCGGCGGCCTGCGCGACCGGCGCCGCGATCATGGACGCGCTCGTTGCCGTGGCAGCGGCGATCAGCGTGAGGAACAGTCTGCGTTTCATTTTTTGTCTCCCGACTTTTTCCGATGTCGAAAAATGCCCGCGCGCGGGCGCTACGAAGTGTGTGGCCGCTTTCTTGTTGATTGATGTCCGCACAGCGGCCAGTGCGTCATTCCTTCGTGATCTCGTTTGCTTCAGTCGTGGTACAGCGCGCTTCGCCCGCCATCCACGGTGATACAGCTCGCGTTGATGAACGGCGCCTCGTCCGATGCGAGGAACACCGCCGTCATCGCGACTTCCCGCGGCTCGCCGATACGCTTCATCGGCTGAAGATCGAGCGTCGCCTGACGCGCGGCCTTCGGATCAGCCTGCGAATTCCACCAGTCGAGCGTCAGTTGCGTTTCGATGTAACCCGGCGCGATCGCATTCACGCGCACGTTGTTCGGCGCGTACTCGATGCCGAGCGCGCGCGTGAGGCCGATCACACCGTGCTTCGCCACCGGATACGGAAAGCAGCCCGGAATGATCTTGAAGCTGTGCGTCGACGCGATGTTCACGATGCTGCCGCGCCCGCGCTCGACCATGCCCGGCAACACCGCGCGGCAGCCGTTCCACACGCCGTCGAGATCGACGGCGAAGCAGCGGCGCCAGTCGTCGTCGGTCATCGTGAGCGGATCGCAGAACACGTTGATGCCGGCGTTGTTCACGAGCACGTCGAGCGGGCCGAGCGCGGCTTCGGTCTGCGCGACGGCTTCCTTCACCGATGCGCTTTGCGTCACGTCCGTTTCGACCGCGATGACGTTCGCGCCGGTTTCTTCCCCGATGCGCTCGGCCGTTTCGCGGGCCGTGCCGATGTCGAGTTCCGCGAGCGCGACGCGTGCGCCCTCGCGCGCGAACGCCAGCGCGATCGCCGCGCCGATGCCGCGTCCCGCGCCCGTGACCATCGCGACCTTGCCGGCGAGGCGGTTCATTTGGCTGCGCCTCGTGCAACGGCCAGTCCGTCGATGAACGCCTTCGCGTGCCGCGCCGTGACGTCCGCGCTCTGGCCCGGCTTGTAGAGCGCCGAGCCGAGGCCGAAGCCGTTCGCGCCTGCGCTCAAGAACGGCTCCATGTTGTCCGGCGCAATACCGCCGACCGGCACGAGCGGCACGTCCTTCGCGATCACCGCGCGCCATGCCTTCGTCACCGTTGGGCCGAGTTGCTCGGCGGGAAACATCTTCAGCACGTCCGCGCCGTTCTTCAGCGCGAGAAACGCCTCGTTCGGCGTCGCGACGCCCGGCGCGCACGCGAGACCCTGCGCCTTCGCGGCACGCACGACATCGGCGTCGCTGTGCGGCATCACGATGAGCTCGCCGCCCGCGGCCTTCACGCTATCGACGTAACTCGGATGCAGCACCGTTCCCGCACCGACGATCGCATCGGCGGGGAGCGTCTGACGGATCGCCGCGATGCTGTCGAACGGCTGCGGCGAATTCAGCGGCACTTCGACGATGCGAAAGCCCGCTTCATAGAGCGCGCGGCCGTGATCGGCGGCTTCGGCGGGCGTGACGCCGCGCAGTATCGCGATCAGCGGGCACGCGGCGAACGCCTTTGCGAGACCGGCGTGCATGCCGTAGGGCGCCGGCAGATTGATGGGAGGCTGCATCGTGTTCTCTCCTTTTCAGGCCGCGCGCCTGGCCGCGACCAGCCCGGCCAGCGCGGCGATTCCATAAAGGCCGTGCTCGGTGGCGTGCGCGACCGTGGCGGCATCGTGGCATCCGAAACGCGCGAGCGCGGCGCGATAGCGATTGCAAAGCGCATCGTTGCCGATCAGGCGCAGGGGCTTTCCCGCGAGCGCGGATTGTTCGCGCGCAAGCACTTCGTTCAGCCCGCGCAATTCATGGCCGATCAACAGGCCCGACAAATAATCCGATTGCTGCTCCGCGCTCAGTTGGCCCGTGAGGCCGAGCGTGCGCGTGCTGAAGATCGTCGCGAGCACGCCGGGATGACCGGCATCGCGCGCCGTATCGACGCCGCGCAGGAACGCCTGTTCGTCGTGCGTCGCGGTGGGATGCATCGTGCGGCCGAGGATCGTGTGATCGCGCAGCGCGCTGAAGGTCTCGCCCGTCATGAAGGTGTAGAAACGCTCGATGCGCTCATCGGCGACGAACGCCCACTTCGCGTGCGTGCCCGGCAGTCCGATCAGCGCGCCGCCCGCGTTTCCGAGCGCCGGCTCGCTCGCCAGCGCGCCGAAAATCTGCGTTTCCTCGCCGCGCATCACGTTGGGCAACGCGCCGCGCTCCAGCACGCCCGGCACGACATGCAGCACGACGCCGCGCGCCGTCTTCACATCGACGATGCCCGCGACGAGCGCATCGGCGTTCGCCGGCGTTTCGACGTACGGCGCTTCGACCCAGCCCTGCGCGCTGCCGACCATGCCCGCCGCGATCACCGGCAAGTGCGCGTGCGCGTCGAGCCACGCGCCGCAGGTTTGCTCGAACGCCTGATCGAACCCGCCCGCCGGCAGATTCATGATGCCCGCCGACGATGCGCGCGTATCGAGGGCGAGACCGTCGGCGCCAAGCAGATAGGCGCGCAGCGAAGTCGTGCCCCAGTCGAGCGCGACGAGCGCGGGCGTGGAAACGGATGCGGTCATCGCTTGATCCTGCGGGCGGCCTGCGGCGCGCGCCAGCCAAGTTCCTCGGAGATCGCGTGCGCTTCGCGCTGCACGACCGGAATCAGTTCCTCCATGCGCTCGTGCGGCATGTAGGGAATGGTGCTCGCCACCGACAATGCCGCGACGATCGCGCCCGACGCATCGCGCACCGGCGCGGCAACGCAGCGGATCGACGCCTCGTTCTCTTCGAGATCGAACGTGAAGCCGCCTTGCGCATAGCGCGTCATGCGCTGCTGAAAGGTGTCGAAGTCGGGGCGGTTGTCGGGCTTGAAGCTCATCCTCGCCAGCACGCGATGCGACGCTTCCAGCAGCTTCTTCCACGCGTTCGCTTCGAGGTCGAGCATCATCGCCTTGCCGATGCCCGTCGACGCGAGCGGCATCCGGTGCCCGACGCGCGAACGCATCTCCAGGCCGCGCGTGCCCGGAATCTTGTCGATGTAGAGCACGTCGTCGCCGTCGCGCACGCCGAGATGGATCGTGTCGTGCGTATGCTCGGCGAGCGCCTGCAGATGCGGTCGCGCGACGGTCGTGAGCGGCATCTGTTCGAGCGCGATCGTGCCGAGTTCGATGAGCTTCGGCCCGAGCAGATAGCCGCCCTGCACCTGACGCAGATAGCGCGCTTGCACGAGCGAGCTCACGAGCCGATGCGTCGTGCTGCGCGTCGTGCCGAGCGCCGCGCCGAACGCGCGCAGGTCGCGCGCGCCGTTCGCGGCGGCTTCGAGAATCGCGAGGCCGCGCAACAGCGTCTGCGTGCCCGCCTGCTGCGGTGTGATGTCGACGAGCGCGCTCGGCAGCGCGATGGCGTCGGGATCGGGTGTGTGCTTCGTCCCGCTCGCGCCGTTGGACTTGGCGCGCGCTGCGCCCGCCTCGGCGACGTCGGTTTCAGGGGTCTGGAATTTGGTCATGGCGCGAATCCCTCGTCGATCACGATGCGCGCCGGATGACGCACGCGGGCGCGCCCCCGATGGAATGAGCGTACGAATCGTGCAAGGAGGCCCGCGAGCGCGGGCGTGCGATCGAATGCATGACGTGTCTCCATTGTTCTGGTCGTGCGCGCCGGAAGTCGCTCCGGTCGTCGCCCGCGTGTGCCGTTTCAGGCTTTGGCCGGATTGTAGTTCCGGCTCTTCGATTTATTCAATATGTGATCGTCATGCTCACATAATGGGAGAGAAGCTTGCAGCCGAAAGCTTCTGGAAAACAAAAAAGCCCTGAATTATCAGGGCTTTGCGTTGTTTATCGCGGCCAGCTAAATTTCACTGCGGCAGCTCCGCCGCCCCCATCCGCCGTGCGATGACGCCCGCGCGCTGCGACAAATACGGCGCATTGCGATGGTCGTCGAAATACTTAGGGCGCGGCAGCATCACCGCAAGCCGCGCGCTCTGCCAGGCCGTCAGTTTCGCCGCCGATGTCTTGTAGTAATACCGCGCCGCCGCTTCTGCGCCGTACACGCCGTTGCCCCACTCGACCGAATTCAGGTAGATCTCGAAGATGCGTTCCTTGTCCATCCAGAACTCGAGCATCCAGGTGATGACGAGCTCCTGCGCCTTGCGCACATAGCTCTTTTCGCGCGACAGAAACAGGTTGCGCGCGAGCTGCTGCGAAATGGTCGAGCCGCCCGCGACGATTTTTCCGCGCGCCTTGTTCTTCTCCCACGCCTGAAGGATGGCGTCGGTTTCGTAGCCGTTGTTATTGACGAAATTCGCGTCTTCCGAAGCGATGATCGCGCGCTTCAGATTGCGCGAAATCTGCTCGTACGGCACCCAGGTGCGTTGCAGCGAAATGCCCGGATGCGTCTTCGCGAGCGTCCACGCGTCGGCGCGCATGAAGGCCGTCGGACCGGGATTGACGATCGTCCAGATGCCGATCTGCGCGAAGAACCACATTTGCGTCGCGATGAACGCGATGCCGAGCACCGATACGCCGTACGCGATCCAGCGCGCCGGGCCGAGCCGCACCGCTTTGCGCACGCGCGGCGAGCGGCTGCCCTGGCTGCCGACGGGCGCGGTGGTCATGTCAGGCTTTCGCGGCCAGCGCGGCGCGCAGATCGCGCAGCACCGCGCCGCCATCCGGGCGCACGCCGCGCCAGATGAAAAACGATTCGGCGGCCTGCTCGACCAGCATGCCGAGACCGTCCGATGCGCGCGCACCGAGCTTCGACGCGTGTTGCATGAAGACGGTCGGCTGCGCGCCGTACATCATGTCGTAGGCGAGCGTGCCCGCGCCGAACGCGCCGTCGTCGCAATCGGGCAAGGCGGCGTCGAGGCTGCCCGCGGTCGCGTTGACGATCACGTCGTACTGCCCGGCTTCCGCGCTGTCGGCGCCGCCGCCCGAGAAACGCACGCCGCACTCGGACGCGTTCTGCGCGAACTGATCGACGAGCTGATGCGCCTTCGCCGCCGTGCGGTTGACGATGGTGAGCGCCGCCGGCGCGCGATCGAAGATCGGCAGCACGACGCCGCGCGCCGCGCCGCCCGCGCCGAGCAGCAGAATGCGCGCGCCTTTCAGACTCACGCCGAGATTCACTTCGATGTCGCGCACGAGGCCGACGCCATCGGTGTTGTCGCCGCGCACGCCATCCGGCCCGAAGGCGAGCGTGTTCACCGCGCCCGCCGCTGCCGCGCGCGGCGACAGCGAATCGGCGAGCGCGTGCGCTTCGAGCTTGAACGGCACGGTGACGTTCATGCCGCGTCCGCCCGACGCGATGAACGCCTTCACTTCACGCGTGAAGCCATCGAGCGGCCCGAGAATGCGGCCGTATTCGATCGGCTCGCCGGTCTGCGCGGCGAACTTCGCGTGAATCCACGGCGATTTGCTGTGCTCGATCGGATTGCCGATCACCGCGTATTGGTCTTTCATGGCGTCGGTTCCTGCGCGTTGTCGGGCGTTTCCGGTTGTGGCTGCTCCACCGACGCTTCCGCCTGCGCTTCGGCTTCGCTTTCGGCAGAAAGATCGCTCGTCTCGATGATCTCTTCTTCCGCCTCTTCTTCCTCGACCGGCGCGCTCGCGGACGGCGCGTCGATCACATGCAGCAGACGGCACGATGCTTCGACCGTCAGCTCGTCGATCGATACGACTTCGAGCATCACACGCGTGCCGCGCGCATGCACGCCGAGGCCGGGCACGTGCAGGATCAGCGGAATCTCTTCGAGCCGCACGAGATCGTCCTTGATGACCGAAGCGGGAACGTGCTTCCTGTTCTCCTGCTTGAGCCAGCGCAGGCACCAGAAATACTCCATGCGGCGCTGGTGATCGGCATACGCGGTGTACGTGTCGTCGAAACCCTGCACGACGGCGAAAAGGTCCGCGTCCTTCGGCTTGAACGGCGCGGCGAGCTTGGCCGTCACGCCATGCTGCACGCACGCGAGCAACTGCCATTGATTGACGAGGTCGACATAACGGCGCAGCGGCGACGTGCTCCACGCATATTGCGCGACGCCCAGGCCTTCGTGCGGCGCGGGCGTCGTCTGCATGCGCGTGCGTTTCGGTCCCGGACCGCCGAAGCCGCGCTGCGAACGATAGATGCCCGGCACGCCGTGATCGTTGAGGAACGCGCCCCACGACGAATTCGCGAGAATCGCCAGTTCCGCGACGATCAGATCGAGCGGCGAACCGCGACGGCGCGGCGTGATCGTGATGTGCTCGCCATCGACATAAAAGTTGAAGTCGTTGTTGCGCTGCACTTCGCGCTTGAGGCCGTAAGTCGCGCGCGCCTGCTGACGCTTTTCGAAGAGCGCCTGCGCGAGCGGCCACAGCACGGCGATGTCTTCCTTGTGCGGATAGTCGCCCGTGCCGGCCGCGAGCGTTTCCTCGGTGACGAACTCGTCGAGATGGTTGTGGCGCAGGTTGCTCTTCACGAACACGCGTTCGGCGCGCGTTTCAGTGGCGACGATATCCTGCGTCTCGCGATTCACGATGATGTACAGCGACAGCGCCGGGCGCAGCCCGCCCTCGCCGAGCGTGAACACGTCGACGACGTTGTCGGGCAGCATCGTGATCTTGTCGCCGGGCATGTAGACCGTGGAGAGACGACCGCGCGCGATGGCGTCGATCGTGTCGCCACGCGTAATGCCGAGCGCCGGCGCCGCGATGTGGATGCCCACGCGCACGCGGCCATCCGAAAGATGCTCGACGGAGAAGGCATCGTCGATTTCGGTGGTGGTGACGTCGTCGATGGAGAACGCTTCGACGTGCGCTTCCGGCAAATCCTCGGGCAGCGGTCCCGGCTGCACCGACGGAAAACCGATGCCGTGCGGGAAGGACTCCGACAGGAACTTCGCCTCGTGCAACTGTCGGGGCGACGCGATGCCGCCGCATTCGAGCATCAGCCGCGCCTGCGAGATGCCGCGCGCCGCCGCCGCCGCTTCGAGCGCCTTGTACTCGATCGAATTCTTGTCCGGCTTCGTGAGCAGGCCGATCGCCTTGCCCTTCAGCGCATCGGGCAGCTTGCCCGCCTTCAGTTCCTCTTCCCAGCCCTGCTGCACGAGCGCCTGCTGACGCTTGCGTTCGAGCGACGCGAGCGCCATCTGCAATTGTTCCTGCGGCGCGCGCTGATACTGGCCGCGCCCTTTGCGCCGGAAGTAAACCGGCGCGCCGTGCATGCGCAGGACGAGCGCCGCGCGTTCGGCGGGTCCGAACTTGTCGCCGAAGTAATCCGCGCCGAGCGCGGCGAACGGAAATTCCTCGTCGGGCGCGCATTCCCACAGGAAGTCGAGATCGATCTCCTGCGCGATGGCGTCGGCTTCCTGCATCAGATCGCCGGCTGCGGGCTTCTCGAACTCGATCAGCACGTCTTTCGCGCGCACTTTCGCGCGCCGGCCGCCCGGCAATTCGACCTGGAACGCGTCGCCCTGTTTCGACAACACCGATCCGGCCTTGAAACTACCCGATTCCTCGAAGAAAACGTTCACTCAATACTCTCGTAAAACGGTGGACCGGGCCGCGCTTGCCGCGCGCCGGCGAATGAATGGGCTCAGGCGGCTGCGGTCGCGCGCACGGGTGGCGGCGCCTGGTCGCAGAACGCGATGACATCGGCGAGATAAGCCGGGAAGTCGCTGATCGCGTGATCGCTGCCCTGAATCAGCGTAGTTCGCACGCCGGGATAGTGGTCGAGCATCGTGCGGTAATCGAGCACTTCGTCGCCCGTCGCCGCGATCAGATAGTAGCGCTCGGGCCGCGTGATCGATTCGACCTTGAGCGCGCGCAACTCGTCGAGATGGCGCGGCAGCACGGTGATCGTTCCGCCGCCGTGCCACAACGGCTGCTCGCCGAGAAAATGGCTCAGATCGCGATCCGGCACGACCGCCGGATTGAGCAGCACGGCGCGCCAGCCGTGTTTCTCCGCGAGATACGTCGCGTAATAGCCGCCGAGCGAACTGCCGACGACGGTCACATCGCCCGCTTTCTCGCCCGCCGCGAGCGATTCGGCCAGCGCGACGGCATCGCACGGCGACACCGGCAGCGACGGGCACTGCCATTCGCCGAGCCTCCCGAGTTCCGCGAGCCGCGCGTGCATCACGCGCGCCTTGAACGATTGGGGAGACGAGCGAAAGCCGTGCAGATAGAGAATCACGAATGTCCTCCTGCGCCACGCGCCGAAAGCGCGTCGAGCAGTTTCTGATGGACGCCGCCGAAGCCGCCGTTGCTCATCACGAGTACGTGGTCGCCGGGGCGCGCGGCGGCCGCGACCGCCTTCACCAGAGGTTCAATTTCGTCGAATGCCCGCGCCTTGTCGCCGAGCGGGGACAGCGCTTCTGCGAGATTCCAGCCGAGCTTGTCGCGGCCTTCGCGCGCGCCGTAGCCGAAGACGAGATCCGCGCCCGCGAGACTCGCCGGCAATTGCGCTTTCATCGTGCCGAGTTTCATCGTGTTCGAGCGCGGCTCCAGCACGGCGAGGATGCGCGACGTATCCGAATTGCCGATGCGCGTGCGCAGGCCCGCGACGGTCGTCTCGATTGCGGTCGGATGATGCGCGAAGTCGTCGTAGACGGTGACGCCGTCGACGCTGCCCTTCACTTCCATGCGCCGCTTGACGTTGCGAAAACTCGCGAGCGATTTCGCCGATTGCGCCGCCGGCACGCCGACCGAGCGCGCGGCCGCGATCGCAGCGAGCGCGTTCATCCGATTGTGCTCGCCCTGCACCTGCCAGTCGACGACGCCCTGGCGCTCGCCTTCCCAATACACGGCGAACTGCTCGTCGACGGCGGCGCCTTGTTCGACGGGCAGCGCCTGCCATCCGCCTTCGACGCCGAAGCGTTCGACGCCCGACCAGCAGCCGCGCGTGAGCACGCGTTCCAGCGCCGCCTCGCGCCCGTTCGTGACGATGCGCCCGACGCCCGGCACCGTGCGCACAAGGTGGTGGAATTGCGTTTCGATGGCCGCGAGATCGGGGAAGATATCGGCGTGATCGAATTCGAGATTATTGAGCACGGCCGTGCGCGGACGGTAATGCACGAACTTCGAACGCTTGTCGAAGAATGCCGTGTCGTACTCGTCGGCTTCGATGACGAAAAAGCTCGAATCGGTCAGGCGCGCGGAAATGCCGAAGTTCAACGGCACGCCGCCGATCAGAAAGCCGGGATTCATGCCCGCGTCTTCGAGCAGCCATGCGAGCATCGAGCTCGTCGTGGTCTTGCCGTGCGTGCCCGCCACCGCGAGCACCCATTTGCCGTTCAGCACATGCTCGCCGAGCCACTGCGGGCCGGATGTGTATGGCAGGCCGCGATCGAGGATGGCTTCCATCAGCGGATTGCCGCGCGTCACCACGTTGCCGATGACGAAGAGATCCGGCTCGAGCGCGAGCTGCTCGATGCCGTAACCTTCGATCAGTTCGATGCCCTGGGCTTCGAGTTGCGTGCTCATCGGCGGGTAGACGCCGGCGTCGCAGCCGGTGACCTTGTGGCCCGCCTCGCGCGCCAGGACGGCGAGTCCGCCCATGAAGGTGCCGCAGATGCCGAGGATGTGGATGTGCATAAACCGTGTCGCGCCGCGCGGGCGATTGAGATGCGAAAACAGGAACGGCGCCGTACCGGTGAACCTGAGGGCAAACCCGTGCAGAAAGGCGCCTGAAGGCGCATATTGTAACCGAGCAGGCTAAGCGCTTTTCCCCCGGCGCAAGCCTGCCGCCCTTGGCCCGCAAAAGGGCCGCTCGAGCTTATCTAGTATCATTCCGGCATGGTTCGCAAATCACATTTCGATCCGCAGCGCGTGCGCGAGGAAATCGCGATCGCTGCCGCGAGGATGATCGCCGAAGACGGCCTCGACTACTCCACCGCCAAGCGCAAGGCTGCGCGGCAGGTCGTCGGCGAGGCGAAGATCGGCGGCGAGTTCCTGCCCGATAACGACCAGATCGAAGAGGAAATCCGCGAGTATCAGGCGATTTTCCAGAGCGACAGCCAGCCAGCCGTGCTGCGCCGGATGCGCGAAGTCGCGCTCGACTGGATGGAGCGCCTGACACCCTTCGATCCATATCTGACGGGCGCGGTGCTCAACGGCACCGCAGGCGAGCACTCCGATATTCATCTGCAATGCTTCTGCGACAATCCCAAGGAAGTCGCGATTTATCTGCTGAACGCGATCGTGCAATACGACGTGTCCGAGACGCGGCACTTCGCCGGGCGCGGCTATGTGGAGACGTTGAGCTTTCTGCATCGCGCACGCGACGAGGAGCCGGTCGGCGTGCATATCGCGCTCTACGGTCCCGACGATCTGCGCGGCGCGGTGCGCGCGGACAACCGCGGCCGCCTCGCCCGCGCGAACGCGGCGGCCGTACGCACGCTGCTCGATCACCCCGATGTCCCGCCGCTCGAGATCAGCGGCTGATCTATCTTCTCTACGCTCATGAAAAGCACACGCATTCTGGCGGCCCTCGTGGTCGCCGTCGCCGCGACCGTCGGCGGCTTCTACGCGGGCCATCTGTTCACTGGCGGCGATACCGTGGCCGCGACGCAGCCGAGCGGCAACGCCGTCGATCAACTGTGGAAGGCGACGCCGCCGGGCGCTTCGGGCACGTCGCAACCGCTCGCGGCGTTCAAGGGCAAGCCGGTCGTCGTGAACTTCTGGGCGTCGTGGTGCGGACCGTGCGTGAAGGAAATGCCGACGCTCTCCGCGATGCAGCGCGATTACGAAAAGAAAGGCATCACGTTCATCGGACTCGGCGTCGATAGCGAGAAGAACGTCAACGATTTTCTTAAGAAAGTGCCGGTCGCCTATCCCGTCTACGTCACCGGCTTCGGCGGCGCGGATCTTGCGCGTAGCTTCGGCAATAATGCGGGCGGCCTGCCATTTACCGTAGTGATCGACGCAAATGGGAAAATCCGCTCCACGAAACTGGGCGAAGTCGACCCGGCCGAGTTGAAACATACGCTCGACAGCCTGTAAAAATTGGCTGCGTGTACGCCGTGGCTTGCGTCGAGTAAGCTGCGAGTTAGCACGCAGTACGCCGATCTTGCTGGAAATTCGACGCGACTCCCAATACGCGGCGGTAATTTGTCCCATGGTTGCGAGCCGGACTGCACAGTAAAACTAGACAAAATTCTCTAAACGGCGCTAAAGTGCGCCGAATTCCGCACAACCCGAAGCGACTATGACAACTCTGCCGGTGCCATGTGGCCCCCTCGCCGTCAAGTCCGACCTCCGCAAAACGGCGGTCGGAAGGCGTGGAGCATCCGCAGCCGTCATCCGCGTGCTGTTCGGGCGCGCGCTTCGAAGCGACCACGCCGATACGTTCGACATGAACGCTACCGGCGTGCCGACCGATTCTGCAGCCGTCGTTTGCGGGGGCGCTTTCGCGAGCGCGCGCGTGGGACGGCTGGCCGCGCCGACTCGCGGCTGAGCAGTCAGAACACCCACAAATCAAGTCAAGTGCCGGGCAGTCCCGGTCTCCAAGTATTGAAAGGGGATTTTTCGATGGACCTTCGTAAACTGAAAACGCTGATCGACCTCGTCTCGGAATCCGGCATCTCGGAGCTGGAAGTGACGGAAGGCGAAGGCAAGGTTCGCATCGTCAAGAACGCCGCGCCGGTCTACATGCAGGCGCCGCAGCAGTACGCACCGCAAGTGCAGTCGCCGGCCGCGCCGCAATTCGGCGGTGCAGGCGAAGCCGGCGCGCCGGCAGCCGCTGCGCCCGCGGCCGCCGCGCCGCAAGGTCACATCGTGACCTCGCCGATGGTCGGTTCGTTCTACCGTGCGCCGTCGCCGGGCGCGGATCCGTTCATCCAGGTCGGCGATACGGTGAAGGAAGGCCAGACGCTGTGCATCATCGAAGCGATGAAGCTCTTGAACGAAATCGAAGCGGACAAGGCCGGCGTCGTGAAGGAAATCCTCGTCGAGAACGGCCAGGCGGTCGAGTACGGCCAGCCGCTCTTCGTGATCGGCGACTAAAGGCGCACCGGGCCGTGCCGCGGATGCGCCTCGCAGCCGCCGCCCGGCCCCGCCGCGCCGGCGCGCTTCATGCGGCATCGATTCGTCGAGAAGCGCGCCGCCGATTGGATCCCCGAGGGCCGCTCGCGCGAGCCCGTTGATGAGCCGACCCACTATGTTTGAAAAAATTCTCATTGCGAACCGCGGCGAAATCGCGCTTCGCATCCAGCGCGCGTGCCGCGAGCTGGGCGTCAAGACAGTCGTCGTCTATTCCGAAGCCGACAAGGAAGCGAAGTACGTCAAGCTGGCCGACGAAGCCGTGTGCATCGGACCGGCGCCTTCGAATCTCTCGTACCTGAACATGCCGGCGCTCATCAGCGCGGCCGAAGTCACCGACGCCGAAGCCATCCATCCCGGCTACGGCTTTCTCTCCGAAAACGCCGACTTCGCCGAGCGCGTCGAGCAATCGGGCTTCACGTTCATCGGGCCGCGTCCCGAGACCATCCGCCTGATGGGCGACAAGGTCACCGCCAAGCAGACGATGATCAAGACCGGCGTGCCGTGCGTACCGGGCTCCGAAGGCGCATTGCCGGACGATCCGCGCGAGATCGTGAAGATTGCGCGCGCAATCGGCTACCCCGTCATCATCAAGGCGGCGGGCGGCGGCGGCGGGCGCGGCATGCGCGTGGTGCACACCGAAGCGGCGCTCGTGAACGCCGTCAACATGACGCGCGAAGAAGCGGGCCGCGCCTTCGGCAACCCGCAGGTGTACATGGAGAAGTTTCTCGAGAACCCGCGCCACATCGAGATTCAGGTGTTGTCGGACTCGTTCCGTAACGCGATCTGGCTCGGCGAGCGCGACTGCTCGATGCAGCGCCGTCACCAGAAGGTGATCGAGGAAGCGCCGGCGCCGGGCATTGCGCGGCGGCTGATCGAGCGCATCGGCGACCGTTGCGCCGACGCGTGCAAGAAGATGGGCTATCTCGGCGCGGGCACGTTCGAGTTCCTGTACGAGAACGGCGAGTTCTACTTCATCGAAATGAACACGCGCGTGCAGGTCGAGCATCCGGTGACGGAACTCATCACGGGCGTCGATATCGTGCAGGAGCAGATCCGCATCGCCGCGGGCGAAAAGCTCTCGATCCGCCAGAAGGACATCCAGTTCCGCGGCCACGCGATCGAGTGCCGCATCAACGCGGAAGATCCGTTCAAGTTCACGCCGTCGCCGGGACGCATCACGTCGTGGCATACGCCGGGCGGCCCGGGCATTCGCGTCGATTCCCACGCGTATGCGAACTACTTCGTTCCGCCGAATTACGATTCGATGATCGGCAAGCTGATCGCGTTCGGCGCGACGCGCGAGCAGGCGATCAACCGCATGCGTATCGCGCTGTCGGAAATGGTCGTCGAAGGCATTTCGACGAACATCCCGCTGCATCGCGAAATGATGATCGACGCGAAGTTCGTCGAAGGCGGCACGAGCATTCACTATCTCGAGAACAAGCTGGCCGCGCGCCAGGCCGCCGTCGCCGAAGAGTCCTGAAGCACGCCTTATTCAGAGAGATAGCATGAGTTACCGGGAACTGATCGCCGAGCTGGATCGCGAGCACGCGGAAGCGCTGTCGGATGCGCTGCTTGAAGTCGGCGCGCTGTCGGTGTCGGTCGAAGACGCCGACGCCGACACGCCCGACGAACAGCCGCTCTTCGGCGAGCCGGGTCTCGTGCCTGAAAAGCGTGCGTGGAACCGTTCGCGCGTCGTCGCGCTGCTCGCCGAGGACGCAGATCCCGACGTGCTGCTCGCCGCGGCCGCGAACGAGATCGGCCTCGCGGCAACCCCGCAGTTCACGGTGCGCGAGGTCGAGGAGCAGGACTGGGTGCGTCTCACGCAGGCGCAGTTCGATCCGATCGCCATCGGCGAGCGCATCTGGGTCGTGCCTTCGTGGCACGACGCGCCCGATCCGAACGCGCTCGTGCTCGAACTCGATCCGGGCCTCGCGTTCGGCACCGGCAGCCATCCGACCACGCGGCTTTGCATGGAATGGCTGGAGCAGTCGGTGAAGCCGGGACAATCGCTGCTCGATTACGGCTGCGGCTCCGGCATCCTCGCGATTCTCGCGAAGAAGTGCGGCGCCGATCCGGTCGTCGGCATCGACATCGATCCGCAAGCGGTCGAGTCGGCGCGTCAGAACAGCGAGCGCAATCGCGCGGACGTGATCTACGGCCTGCCCGATGCGTGCCCCGCCGGCGAGTTCGATATCGTCGTCGCGAACATCCTCTCGAATCCGCTCAAGCTGATGGCGTCGATGCTCGCCGCGAAGGTAAAGCCGGGCGGCAGAATCGCGCTGTCGGGCGTGCTCGCGCGCCAGGCCGACGAGGTCGCGGCGGTCTATGCGAAGTGGATCGACATCGGCGTTTGGCGCGAGCACGAAGGCTGGGTATGCCTCGCGGGAACGCGGCGCGAAAGCCTTTAGAATAGCGCCATCCTCCACGATCAGGCCGTCAGGCCAACGGCACTTCTTATATGGCGCTGGCAACCCGCTGCCCCCACTGCGAAACCGTATTCAAGCTGGACCCGCATCTGCTCGCGCCGCATGACGGCCGCGTGCGCTGCGGACACTGTCAGGAAGTTTTCGATGCCGCACATCATCGCTTCGAGCTTCCGGACGAGCCGGCCGCGGCAGGCGTCGCTCAGCATGCCGCGATCATCGACGATGATGCCGCCGTCGGTCCCGCAACAAGCTCGGGCGCAGGCCACGCTGCCGCCGCCGATGCACCCGCGCATGTGACCGCGCCGCCCGATGCGCCGCTCAAGCCGCGCCCGTTCGCGCCGCGCAACCTCGATCTCGGCGCGCCGAGTTCCATCAAGCATCCCGATGCCGACAGCGAAGGCACCGTCTATGCGAACGCTCCTGCAGCGTCGAGCGCGTCGAGCCAGACACGCGCCGCGTCGCCGCGCAGCGAACCCGATCAAGCCGATGCCGCGAACGAGCCGTCCGCGTTGCCTTCGGAACCCGCCCGCCTGAAGCAGTACATTCGCGTCGGCGTGCCGCATCCCGATGCCGCGAACTCCGAGCAAGCCGACGATACGCCGCTCGGCGAACCGCCCGTCGCGCCGCTCGCCAATGCTGTCGACGATCGCGCCGAGCCGTTCATCGGTCCGGTTCATCAGCCGGACGCGCCGCCCGCGCGCGCCGCCGCGGAACCGGCCGTACCCGCATGGCGCGACGACGCGGAGCCCGGTTTCGGCGCCAAGAAGCCGCCCGCTCCTGCTCGGCGCGTCAGCGCGAACGAGGCGTTTCCCGTGATTCGCGAGTCGCGGGAAACGCGCGCGCCGGTGCGTGGCCGCGGCGGAGCCGGGAAGGCGGGACGTGTCGTGGGCGTCATCGTCGCCGTGCTGCTGGCGTTGCTGTTGCTCGTGCAGCTCGCATGGTGGCAACGCGAAACGTTGATGGTCTACGTGCCCGGCTCGCACGCGCTCTATTCGAACGTCTGCGATCAGATCGGCTGCACGATCTCGCCGCCGCGCGACATCGACGGATTGCAGATCGAGAGTTCCGGGCTGCGCCAGGTGGACGGCCCGCACAAGCTCGAACTGAAATTGTCGCTGCGCAACCGGATGGACGTCGCGCTGGCGTATCCGGCGCTCGAACTCACGCTGCTCGACGACAAGAACAACGTCGCGATCCGGCGCGTGCTCTGGCCGCAGGATTACGCGCGACCGGGTACGATATTCGCCGTCGGCCTCGCGCCGCAAAGCGCGCAACCGGTGATCGTCCGGCTGGATACGGGCGACGCGGTTGCCGCCAATTACCGGGTTCAGGTCTTTTACCCGTGATGTCGGGCAGGCGCGCGAACGCCGCCTGCCCCGGTTCCACACGACGCGCGTCATGCTCCTCGCGGCGCCTGCACGCGCGATTTTCCCGTCAGCATCTGACAATTCTCTGGAGCGCAACATGAGTCAAGTTACCCTCGGCGGCAACCCTATCGACGTCAGCGGCACGTTCCCGGGCCCGGGCCAGCAGGCGTCCGAATTCACGCTCGTCGGCGCCGATCTCGGCGACGTCAAGCTCGCGAACTTCGCGGGCAAGCGCAAGGTGCTGAACATCGTGCCGAGTCTCGACACGCCGACCTGCGCCACCTCGACGCGCAAATTCAATGAAGCGGCCGCCGGCCTGAACAACACGGTCGTGGTCGTGGTTTCGGGCGATCTGCCGTTCGCCGCGAAGCGCTTCTGCACGACCGAAGGTATCGCCAATGTCGTGACGGCATCGACGTTCCGCGGCCACGAATTCGCGCAGGCTTACGGCGTCGACGTGACGAGCGGCCCGCTCAAGGGTCTGACGGCGCGCGCCGTGGTCGTGCTCGACGAGAACAACAAGGTGCTTCATTCGGAGCTCGTGCCCGAGATCAAGAATGAGCCGAACTACGATGCAGCGCTCGCCGCGCTGAAGTAAATCGTCTCGCCGGACCGCTTCCGACCGGAGCGGTCCGCGCATACGAGGCACGGTGAAGCGCTCGCCGCGCGCCGTATGCGGATTTCTCTCCTCGGCCCCTATCTATAAAGGACGTTCGCCTTGGCTACGCTCATTTGCGGCTCGCTCGCCTACGACAACATCATGACTTTCCAGGGGCGCTTCGGCGACCACATCCTGCCGGATCAGGTGCACATGCTGAACATCAGCTTCCTGGTGCCGACGATGCGGCGCAACTTCGGCGGCTGCGCGGGCAACATCGCGTATGCGCTGAAGCTGCTCGGCGGCGATCCGAAGATCATGGCGACGCTCGGCGCGGCGGATGCGCAGCTCTACATCGACCGGCTCGACGCGCTCGGTTTGTCGAAGGAATACGTGCGCGTGCTGGCCGATCAGCACTCGGCGCAATGCTTCATCACGACCGATCTCGCGAACAACCAGATCACCGCGTTCCACCCCGGCGCGATGATGGAATCGCATCTGAACCGCGCCGACGAAGCGCAGGGCATCTCGCTCGGCATCGTCGCACCGGACGGCGCTCAAGGCATGCGCGAGCACGCCGAAGGGCTGGCGCGCGCGGGCGTGCCGTTCGTGTTCGACCCGGGCCAGGGATTGCCGATTCTGGACGGCGTGGAACTTTGTCGCATGATTGAACTCGCCACCTACGTGGCGGTCAACGATTACGAAGCCAAGCTGCTGAGCAACAAGACCGGCTGGTCGATCGAAGACATCAAGAGCCGGGTCGACGCCCTCGTCGTCACGCGTGGCGAACACGGCGCGCAGATCTATCATGAAGATGGCGTGGCCGAGATTCCGGTCGTCGCGGCGCGTCAGGTGGTCGACCCGACCGGTTGCGGCGACGCATTCCGCGGCGGGCTCCTGTACGGCATCGAAAACAAGCTTGGCTGGGAGAAAACGGGTCGTCTCGCGAGTCTGATGGGTTCGCTGAAAATCGAACATCAGGGGCCGCAAACCTACGCGCCGACGCGCGCCGAAATCGAAGAGCGTTTCAAGCAGGCCTTCGGAAGCAGCCTGTTCTGAATGATTGGAGTGAAGGAATGAAAACGGTAAGTCGTATCGCGCTGGCCATGGCGCTCGTCGGCTCGGTGGCGCTGACGGGCTGCGCCTACAACAGCAGTTCGTCGGACGTCTACACGGCGTCGCAGGCGCAGCGTGAGGAAACGGTGCGCATGGCGACCGTCGAAAGCGTGCGCGGCGTGAAGATCAGCTCGAACAACGGCCAGCCTACGGGCCTCGGCACGATCGGCGGCGGCGCGCTCGGCGGCGTCGCGGCGGCGAGTGCGATCGGCGGCGGCAACGGTTCGATCATCGCGGGCATCATCGGCGGGCTGGCTGGCGCCGTCGCGGGCAACGCGGTCGAGAATAGCGTCGCGATGAAGAACGGTCTCGAGATCACCGTGCGCCTCGATAACGGCGACCTGCGCGCGATCACGCAGACCGCGAACGGCGAAGTGTTTCAGGCGGGCGAGCGAGTGCGTCTGTTGTCGAGCGGCGGCGTCACGCGCGTCACTCACTGACGAGGGCATTCAGCGGACAAATAGCGCCGCGTCATCCTAAGAATGCGCATGTATCCAAAGATGCATGCGCTTTTTCTTTTTCGACGCCCCGAGCAAGCGATGAAATTCGTTGGCCGAAGCGAAAAACCCGCCGCCAGGTTTCCCCGACGACGGGTTCAGGCCGGGTAGGCATACCCGGACTAAGGGCACAGCGCACTGTGCCTGGGTGCTGCGTACTGCGAGAGCTTACGGACGGCTGCCCGTCGGGAACGGCCATGCCGCTGCCGGATTCAACGCCGTCTTGACCGCAGCAGCCGGAGCGGCCGGAGCAGGCGCCGAGACGGTCGTTGCCGTCGTGGCAGGAGCGGCAGCCGTAGTCTTCTTCGCAGCAGCGGCCTTCTTGGCCGGAGCCTTTTTCGCGGGGGCCTTCTTCGCAGCGGGTGCGGGCGCAGCAGCAGGCGCAGGCGCAGCGGCTGCGGTCTTCGCAGCAGCCTTTTTCGCGGGAGCCTTTTTCGCAGCGGCCTTCTTCGCTGCGGCCTTCTTCGCCGGCGCCTTCTTCGCCGCGGTCTTCTTCGCCGCGGCCTTCTTCGCAGGCGCCTTCTTGGCTGCGGCCTTCTTCGTCGCTACTTTCTTGGTCGCGACTTTCTTCGCTGCGGCCTTCTTCGCGGGAGCCTTCTTCGCCGCGACCTTCTTTGCAGCAACCTTCTTCGCCGCTACTTTCTTGGTCGCGACTTTCTTCGCTGCGGCCTTCTTCGCGGGTGCCTTCTTCGCCGCGACCTTCTTCGCTGCGACCTTCTTCGCCGCTACTTTCTTCGCTGCAACCTTCTTCACAGCGACCTTCTTGGCCGCAACCTTCTTCGCCGGAGCGGCCTTCTTGGCGGTGACTTTCTTCGCTGCAGCCTTCTTTGCGGCGGGTTTTTTCTTGGCAACTGCCATGGTTTTTCTCCTTCAGGTTTTCAGATGAGAGTCAGTTCAAACAACACCCTTCGTCAAAACCCGCTTCCCACGTGTCGCCTTCTCTATAACGCACGCTACGAAGCGGATTATTCATCGGCGTACGCTGATCCCACCTGCTTACGCTAATGAATACGGCAAGGCGCGCCGTGCCCCGAGGCACCGCGCGCCAAATTGAGTCAGCACCGCTTCTTCGCGGCGCCGGCCATCGCTTGATCGAGCCAGCGAGCATGCCGCTGGCATTTTCCGGGGGGAAGTTTGCCCATCCCTTTTCAGGGAGCGCAAAACGCCTGTCTTCTATTCGGGCCACACGGCCCGCCAAGTCAGTAGGCGCACTTTGCATCAGGCGACCGTTCTCCTAAACCTTGTCGGCCGGGCGCGCGTGAGCGACACGCTGCTGCCCGTCCGTCCCATCGATTTCGTCTGCAACACGTCCTGGATTTTTATTATTCCCAGGTGAGCGCGCCGCCGGTTTGATACTCAATCACGCGTGTCTCGAAGAAGTTGCGTTCCTTCTTCAAGTCGATCATTTCGCTCATCCACGGGAACGGGTTTTCCTCGTTCGGGAAGAGCGGGTCCAGTCCGATCTGCTGGCAACGCCGGTTGCAGATGAACCGCAAGTAGCTCTTGAACATCGACGCGTTCAGGCCGAGAACCCCGCGCGGCATGGTGTCTTCAGCGTAGCGATATTCAAGATCGACAGCCTGCTTGAAGAGCTCGCGGATCTCTGCCTTGAAGTCGGCGGTCCACAGTTGCGGCTCTTCCAGCTTGATCTGGTTGATGAGGTCGATGCCGAAATTGCAGTGCATCGATTCATCGCGGAGGATGTATTGATACTGTTCCGCCGCGCCCGTCATCTTGTTCTGGCGACCCAGCGCCAGAATCTGCGTGAAGCCGACATAGAAGAACAGGCCTTCCATGATGCAGGCGAACACGATCAACGACTTCAGCAATTTCTGGTCCGCTTCGAGCGTGCCGGTCGTGAAGGCCGGGTCGGTCAGCGTGTTGATGAACGGAATCAGAAACTCGTCCTTGTCACGGATCGACTTGACCTCGTGATACGCGTTGAAGATCTCGCTTTCATCGAGACCCAGCGATTCGACGATGTACTGGTACGCGTGCGTGTGGATCGCCTCTTCGAACGCCTGGCGCAGCAGGAACTGGCGGCACTCCGGAGCGGTGATGTGACGGTACGTGCCGAGCACGATGTTGTTCGCGGCGAGCGAGTCCGCCGTGACGAAGAAGCCGAGGTTGCGCTTGACGATGCGGCGCTCGTCGTCCGAGAGACCGTTCGGGTCTTTCCACAGGGCGATGTCGCGCGACATGTTCACTTCCTGCGGCATCCAGTGGTTCGCGCAACCGGCGAGGTACTTCTCCCACGCCCACTTGTACTTGAACGGGACGAGCTGATTGACGTCGGTCTTGCCGTTGATGATGCGCTTGTCGGCGACATTGACGCGCGCTTCGCTTTGCGCGGCGATCGCGCTGGCGGAAGGCGTTGCGGCTGCGGGCGGAACGAAGCCATCGGAAAAGATGTTGTTCGCCTGAGCAATCTGATGGGCAGCTTGATGAGTTGCAGCTTGCGCTGCCTGCGTACCGAAAGTCGTGCCTTGAGCGTTACGCAACGGGTTCTGTTGCGGAGCGCTCGAGGGAGCTACGGCAGTGGTCTCGTCATCCCAGTTGAGCATAAATTCTCACCATCAATTTAGATCGGTTTGTACCATCTTTTCATGAGCGATAAAAGAGTTTGCTCATGAAAATTCTCGTTTTCATGCGATTTAGATTCGACGTTGCTACCTGCATACAACACTTGGCTCGAAGCCGTGTGTGTGAAGCTCGATGCGACATCTCTTGAATCGAGTGTGAAGCGGTCCTGATCGAGTGACTTCCGTGACATCGCAGCGTGCTTTCGCGTGACTTCATCGCTGCTCTGCAAGCCTTGTCGCGCAAGGCTCTGCGGACGACGCTGCTTGTGCGATGCGAAGCACGCGCGCTTCATTGCGAAGATCCGCTCGATGCTGTGTTGCCAAGCGCGAACGCATCGAAGCGTGACGCGTTGCGATCATCGATCGAAGTCTCTCGTCGACCCGCGATGCGATGCAAAACATGCGTCGCGAATCGATGAACGCGCGACCTTCATGCGCTCCTCTTCGATGAGCTTCGATGTGTGTGACCGCACGCACTTCGCATCGCTCGATACACGCTGACGCAAGCACTTCGATGGAGCGTCGATGCCTGCTGCGCGCGTCGAATTCGTTGCCGAAGTTTAGCATTTGACGTCTCGTATTTCCACAATATCTTGTGCTTGCAAATCTCGCTAACACAATCTATAGCGTGTTTACGCGACGATCCGTCTCACACGAAACCGCGCTGCGCAAGGCTCATCGGCCGCGCAACGGATCGAGCAGCGAGCGCAGATTGTTGTGATCGATCTCGTGCATCAACGCGAGCAGGCTGCCGAGTTTGCCTTGTGGAAAACCCTCACGCGCGAACCACGCGAGATAGTGACCGGGCAGATCGGCGATGAGCCTGTCCTTGTATTTGCCATAGGGCATCGTCTGCGTGACGAGACGCTGCAGGTCTTGCGGGTCCATCGCTTCTTCACTCCTCGTTCAATGTTCATCGCACCACGCAGCGCGCTTCGATCCTTCAGCGATTGCTGCATATCGGTGCCATAATCGCCGCTCTTGCCGCCGAGAGTCGATCACGAATCAACATGCCGCTGGCCGTCAAAGCTTTCATTGCCCCTCTCATCGTCGCGTGCGCGATGTTCATGGAAAGCGTCGACGCCAACGTCATCGTTACCGCGATTCCTGAAATGGCGCGCGCGTTTGGACGCGATCCCGTGACGCTGAAGGTTGCGGTCACGAGCTACGTGCTCGGACTCGGCGTCTTCATACCGATCTGCGGATGGGTCGCCGACCGCTTCGGCGCACGCGCCGTGTTCCGCACGGCCATCGGCGTGTTCGTCGTCGGCTCGCTGTTGTGCGCGGCTTCCACATCGCTTGGCCCCTTCACCGTCGCGCGCTTCATCCAGGGCGTCGGCGGCGCGATGATGGTGCCTGTCGGCCGCATCATCATCTTTCGCTCGGTGCGCCGCTCCGAGTTCATACGCGCGATGAACTACCTCTCGGTGCCCGCAATGCTCGGACCAGCGGTCGGGCCGTTGCTCGGCGGCTTCATCACGACGTATCTGCACTGGCGCCTGATCTTTTTCATCAACATCCCGATCGGCATCGCGGGCATCTGGCTGACCAACCGCTATATCGCCAACTCGCACGAGGAACATCCGGGCCGTCTCGACTGGTTCGGTTTCTTTCTCTCCGCGAGCGCGGGCGTGCTGCTGTTGCTCGGGCTCTCGCTCGTCGGCGGCGAACTGATTCCGCAGCGCGTCGCCTTTGCGATGTGCGTCGCCGGCGCGCTGATGGTCGTGCTGTACTGCGTCCACGCGCGACGTGTGGAGAAGCCGCTGCTCGATCTGCGCTTTTTCCGCGTGTCGACGTTTCAGGCGAGCGTGCTCGGCGGTTCGATGTTTCGCATCGGGCTTGGCGCCGTGCCGTTTCTTCTGCCGCTCGCGCTGCAGGAGGGTCTCGGCATGAGCGCGTTCAAGTCCGGCGCGATCACGTGCGCGTCGGCGTTCGGCGGCATGTTCATGCGCTCGTTCGCATCGCGCGTGCTGCATCGCTTCGGCTTCCGTCAGACGCTGTTCTACAACGCGGCGTTGTCGGGTATCGCGATCGCGGCGTGCGGCGCGTTCTTTCCCGGCACGCCGGCCTGGGTGATCTGGGCCGTCGTGCTGCTCGGCGGCTTCTTCCCTGCGTTGCAGTTCACGAGCCTCAACTCGCTTGCTTACGCTGAGATCGAAACACGCGATGTGGGCCGCGCGACGAGCCTTGCTAGCTTCGTGCAGCAGGTTTCGCTCGGGCTCGGCGTGACGATCGCGGGGATCACGCTCGAGCTCTCGCAATATCTGAACGGTCATGCGAGTGTGCAATGGTCGGATTTCTGGCCGGCGTTTGTCGTCGTCGGGCTGTTCTCTTTTCTTTCGATGCCGATTACGGCGCGGCTTTCGCATGATGCTGGGACGGAGATTTCTCGCGGTACGCGGGGGTGAGTTCGCTGTTTTGCGTTTTGTTTCGCCGGATCCCGTGATCGTGTCGGCTCGGTGTTTCGCCGGATCCCGTGATCGTGTCGGCTCGGTGTTTCGCCGGATCCCGTTTTCTTAGTGGTCTATTAGCACTGCCCCTGTGCGGGGCGGCACTCACTTTCTTTGCTGCTGCAAAGAAAGTAAGCAAAGAAAGCAGCTACTGATACGCCCGCGGTCACACGCAATTTGGGTAGTCCTCTCGTCGTTCGTGGGCTGCCTAAAGAGTGTCCTCATAGGCCCCATCGGGCTTGGCTCGCGCACGGTCCGCCATCACTCGCCGCACAACAAACCGGTTCAGCACGAAATGGCTCCGGCCCGCTTCGCGGCCGACCGGCCAATCGGGGAAGCATGCGCTTCTTCACTAACGCCTCCATCTCACTGCAACCGCCGCACGTTGGTTTCCCTCGCATACCCGGCGGCAGCGCGTAGCGCTGTGCCGAAGCTCTTTCGTGCTGAACCAGCGTTCACAACGGTTTCGGGCGGCGGACCGTGCGCGAGCCAAGCCCGGTTATTGTGATGAGGGCACTCATTAGGCGAGTGCCGCCTGGGACGAGAGTACTATCCAAATTGCGTGTGACCGCGGGCCTGAAAAGCTGCTTTCTTTGCTTACTTTCTTTGCAGCAGCAAAGAAAGTGAGTGCCGCCCCGCACAGGGGCAACGCTAATAGACCGACACGAAAGCGGGATCCGGCGAAACCGAAACCAAAACGCAAAGCAAAAAGCAAAAAGCAAAAAGCAAAAAGCAAAAAGCAAAAAGCAAAAAGCAAAAAGCAAAAAGCAAAAACGGACCGGCACCGACCGCTTCCATAAGCAGGAAGCACCCAGCACCGGTCCGCAGAGACCGACTCTCAGCTCAAAAACTTACTGACAAGCCTCACACTCATCGAAGCCCGGATCGCCGGGGCGCATCATACAGACGGGACCATCGGCTTCCTGAGCCGCCTCCACCGCCGGCGCGCTCGCGGCAGCAGCATTGAAGCCACCATTCCCGGCAGCCGACGCCGCACCGCCACCAAACCCGCCAGCCGCACCCGCCCCACCGTCACCGGAAGAAGAAGGCACCGCATTCAACGCACCGTGCGCCACGGTCGACTTCTCGACGTGCGTCGCCGCCATCGTGCGGAGGTAGTACGTCGTCTTGAGACCGCGAATCCAAGCGAGCTTGTAGACCTCGTCGAGCTTCTTGCCCGACGCGCCCGCCATGTAGATGTTCAGCGACTGCGCCTGATCAATCCACTTCTGACGGCGCGACGCCGCTTCCACGAGCCACTTCGGGTCGACTTCGAACGCGGTCGCGTAGATCGCGCGCAGATCGGCCGGAATGCGGTCGATGCGCGAAAGCGTGCCGTCGAAATACTTCAGATCGGACACCATCACTTCGTCCCACAGGCCGCGCGCCTTCAGATCACGCACGAGGTAGTCGTTGACCACCGTGAATTCGCCCGACAGATTCGACTTCACATACAGGTTCTGGAACGTCGGCTCGATACACGCCGACACGCCGATGATGTTCGAAATCGTCGCCGTCGGCGCGATCGCCACGCAGTTCGAGTTGCGCATGCCGTACGTCGAGATGCGCGAGCGCAGTTGCGCCCAGTCCATCGTCTCCGAGGTATCCACTTCGACATAACCGCCGCGCGCCTCGGCCAGGAGCTTCAGCGAATCCTGCGGAAGAATGCCGCGATCCCACAGCGAGCCGCGATACGTCGCGTAACGACCGCGCTCTTCCGCGAGTTCCGTCGACGCGTAGTACGCGTAGTAGCAGACGGCTTCCATCGAACGATCCGCGAACTCGACCGCCTCGCCCGACGCATAAGGCGTGCGCAGCAGATGCAGGCAGTCCTGGAAGCCCATGATGCCCATGCCGACCGGACGATGCTTCAGGTTCGAGTTGCGCGCCTTCGGCACCGCGTAGTAGTTGATGTCGATGACGTTGTCGAGCATGCGCATCGCGACGCTGATCGTGCGCTTGAGCTTCGCGTGATCCAGCGCGTAGCTGCCATCGGCCTGCTTCACCATGTGCGCGACGAGGTTCACCGAGCCCAGATTGCAGACGGCGATTTCCGTCTCGCTCGTGTTCAGCGTGATTTCGGTGCACAGGTTCGACGAGTGCACGACGCCGACGTGCTGCTGCGGCGAACGCACATTGCACGGATCCTTGAACGTGATCCACGGATGGCCCGTCTCGAACAGCATGCCAAGCATCTTGCGCCACAGTTGCGCCGCCGGCAGCTTCTTGAACAGCTTGATTTCGCCGCGCGCGGCTTTCTCTTCGTAAGCGACGTACGCCTTTTCAAAGTCGGCGCCGAACAGATCGTGCAGGTCCGGGCAGGTCGACGGCGAGAACAGCGTCCAGTCGCCGCCTTCGACGACGCGCTTCATGAACAGATCGGGAATCCAGTTCGCCGTGTTCATGTCGTGCGTGCGGCGACGGTCATCGCCGGTGTTCTTGCGCAGCTCGAGGAATTCCTCGATGTCGAGGTGCCACGATTCCAGGTACGCGCACACCGCGCCCTTGCGCTTGCCGCCCTGGTTCACCGCGACGGCCGTGTCGTTCACGACCTTCAGGAACGGCACGACGCCCTGCGACTTGCCGTTCGTGCCCTTGATGTGCGAGCCGAGCGCACGCACGCGCGTCCAGTCGTTGCCGAGGCCGCCCGCGAACTTCGAGAGCAGCGCGTTTTCCTTCAGCGCTTCGTAGATGCCGTCGAGATCGTCGGCGACCGTCGTCAGATAGCACGACGACAATTGCGAGCGATGCGTGCCCGAATTGAAGAGCGTCGGCGTCGACGACATGAAGTCGAACGACGACAGCACGTTATAGAACTCGATCGCGCGCGCTTCACGGTCGATCTCGTTCAGCGACAGGCCCATCGCGACGCGCATGAAGAATGCCTGCGGCAACTCGATGCGCGTGCCGTCGACGTGCAGGAAGTAGCGGTCGTACAGCGTCTGCAGGCCGAGATAGCCGAACTGCAGATCGCGATTCTGATCGAGCGCGGCGCCGAGGCGCTTGAGGTCGAACTGTTGCAGCTTGTCATCCAGCAGGCCGGCTTCGACGCCGCGCTTGATGAACTGCGGGAAGTATTCGGCGTAACGCTCGCCCATTTCGGCTTGCGTCACTTCCTCTTCGAGAATTTCGCGGCGGATCGTGTGCAGCAGGATGCGCGCCGTGACCTGACTGTACGCCGGATCCTTCTCGATCATCGTGCGCGCGGCGAGAATGGCCGAATCGTAGACCTGCGACATCGGCACGCCGTCGTACAGGTTCTTCACCGTCTCCGCGACGATCGGCTCGGCGGACACCGCATCGCCCAGATTCGCGCACGCGGAGACGATCAGCGCCTTCAGCGCTTCGAGATCGAGCGGACGCGTGACGCCGTTGTCCGTCACGTTGATCGCGCCTTCGTGCGACTGCGCGTTTTGCGCGGCCGAGCGCTCTTGCGAACGCTGCTGCGTGCGCTTCTCGCGATACAGCACGTACGCGCGCGCGACGTTGTGCTCGCCGCCGCGCATCAGCGCGAGCTCGACCTGATCCTGAATGTCTTCGATGTGGAAAGTCCCGCCGTGCGGACGGCTGCGCACGAGCGCGCGCACGACGGCTTGCGTCAGTTGCTCGACTTGCTCGCGCACACGCGCCGAAGCTGCGCCCTGACCGCCGTTCACCGCGATGAATGCCTTCGTCACGGCGATCGCGATTTTCGTCGGCTCGAACGACACCACGCTTCCGTTGCGACGGATGACCTTGTAGTCGGCAAACGTCGTGTTCGGCGCGAGCGCCTGAGCGCCCACGCCCTGCGCACCGCTCATCGGCTGTGCGGATGCGCCTTCGAATGAAGTCGTGGCGTTTTCGGTGGTTTGCATGTGCAAAACTCCTGGTGTTCGATTGGTGCGGATGGTCCGCGGATTTATCACTTATGCCGCGCGCGTGACGAACTCGTCGTGAAAGTCGCGCGGTGTTTTGGCGGTCAAGCCGGGCTGTGAATGCAGCAGGCTGAAAACACGAATCGCGGCGCTTACGGCCCGCATTGTCATTGGCGTCTCATGCGGTGCCCGCGTTGGCGCGCGGTGTCGGTCGACGCAATTCGCGCTTGCTTGCATGCCTTCTTCACGGTGCTGCTCGCTGGCGCCCGACGCGCCCGACGCCTCTCTCCTCGCAAAGAGAAACCGTCGCGCGCATCGCCCCGGGCCAGCCAAACTTCTTCTACGCCGGAAAGCCGACGGCGCCGGCTCACTGGAGCGGGCGCCGCGTCAACAACACAAGATCTAGTGCAAAGTACGTCTGTCGGCACCAAGTATAGTGGACAACATCGCAGTCTCAAAAAGTTTTATTTGCCCTGAGTCTGCGGCAGCGGGGTTGACTTTTGCTATAGCAAAGCGCGACAAGGCCTCGCGCGCGACGCTGCTGCGCCGCAACGAGAAAGACCTTACGCAGCGCTCAGATGTTGGATTGAAACGGAAAGAACGACGGCGGCAGCGCGCTGCCGTGACGCAGACGCGACCACTCGAAATGCGGGCCCGGATCGGTCTTGCGGCCGGGCGCGATGTCCGAGTGACCCGCTACTGCGTCGATCGGATAGCGCTTCACCACGACTCGCACGAGCGCGGCGAGCGCGTCGTACTGCGCGTCTTCGAAGGGCACGCGATCGCTGCCTTCGAGCTCGATGCCGATCGAGAAGTCGTTACAGCGCTCGCGCCCGCAGAACGACGAGACGCCCGCGTGCCACGCGCGTTCGTCGCAGGAGACGAACTGCTCGATCGCGCCGCCGCGACGAATCACGAAGTGCGCCGACACGCGCATGCCGCGCAGATGATCGAAGTACGGATGCGCGTCGTGATCGAGCTTGTTGAGGAAGAAATCGGCGATGGCGTTCGTCGTGAAATCGTCGGGCGGCAGGCTGATGTTGTGCACGACGATGAGCGTCGGCACCGCGTCGCCCGGACGCGCCTCGAAGTTCGGCGACGGCAGGCGCGTCGCGTGCGTGAACCAGCCTTGCGCGTCGATATGCGGATCGCGCTGTCTGACGACGTTGGTGTTCATCGTGCGTCGCGTCCGGTCGGACGGGCCGCGTAATGGCGCGCGTGATCGCTGCAGCAGAAGCGCTCGCCCGCGACGATGATCGATTCGCTGCGCGGCGTGTGCACGCCACACTGCGCGCAACGGATGAGCGGATCGGCGAGTTGCGGCGCGCTCGCGGCCGCGCCGTTGCCATGACCGTTGCCACTGCGGGCGCGGCGTGCGTCATGCGCTCCGCCCGCGGTCGCGCCGCCGGCTGGCGCGTCGCCCTGCTGCGCGCGCTCGTTCGCGCGGCGCAGCTTCTTCAGAAGCCACTGGCACAGGAAAAAGAGGACGATCAGAAAGAAGAAATTTCGCATCGATTCAATGCCGATAGATTCAGACGCTCAGACGACCGCGCGATGCAGCAGCACTTCGAACACGAAGCGGCTGCCGACGTACGCGAGCAGCAGCGCGGCGAACGACGCCAGCACCCAGCGCAACGCGGCGCGTCCGCGCCATCCGGAGAGGCGGCGCGCGGTGAGCAATGCGCCGAACATCAACCAGGAGACGAACGCGAACACGGTCTTGTGATCGAAGCGCAGCGCGCGATCGACCAGTTGCTCGTTGAACGCGATGCCCGACACGAGCGTGAGCGTGAGCAGCACGAAGCCCGCCGCGATCAGGCGGAACAGCAGCTTTTCAAGCGTCAGAAGCGGCGGCAGCGTGTCGAGCCAGCTCGCGAGCCAGCCATTGCCGGTATGACGCGTCGCGAGGCCGCGCATGCGCTGCAGGCGGCGTTCGAGCATCAGCATGAGCACGGCGTGCAGCGCGGCGATCGCGAAGAGTCCGTACGCGATGTTCGCGATCAGGAAATGCAGCTTGAACATCGGCGCGGCGGAATACGACAGCACGCGCACGCCGCCGAAGACGAGCGGCAACAGCGACGCGATGCACGCGAGCGGCAATACGAGCAGGCGCAGGCCGTCGAGCGGAAAGAAGAAGCTCTCGATCCAGTAGATGCCCGCGCCGAGCCAGAACATCGCGGAGAGCGCGAACGCGAAGCCGAAGATCATCGCGTTCTGGGGAAAGATGGTCGTGTGCAGCAGGAGGCCGTGCACGAGCAACGCTACTAATAATAGAGCGCGGCCCAATCCGCCCATGTCCGGCGATTTTTTGGCCGCCGCCGGCGATGCGATGCCCGGAGGCACGC
Source organism: Caballeronia sp. ATUFL_F2_KS9A (assembly GCF_023630765.1). Classification (NCBI taxonomy): domain Bacteria; kingdom Pseudomonadati; phylum Pseudomonadota; class Betaproteobacteria; order Burkholderiales; family Burkholderiaceae; genus Caballeronia; species Caballeronia sp. ATUFL_F2_KS9A. Next base: position 75,453 of record NZ_JALQEK010000013.1, read on the forward strand.
CGGCCAGCGCCGGCTCCACGGCCGTGTGGCGATGCGCGCGCCAGCCCGCTACGGCGAGTCCGCCATAGAGAAGCGCAGTGAGGGCATACAGTACAATATCCATGTTCGAAGTTTACACTAGGCCCTTGAATCACGACGTTTTCTCCCTTGCGGCAACGCGGGGCGATTACGTCGTTTTGCGCTGAAAAGGGGCCGCATTCACTACCGTTTCCCATGCTCGATAACCTGACTCAACGGATGGCCCGCGTCGTCAAGACGCTGCGCGGCGAAGCCCGGCTCACCGAGGCCAACACGCAAGAGATGTTGCGGGAAGTGCGTCTCGCGCTGCTCGAGGCCGACGTCGCGCTGCCGGTCGTGCGCGAGTTCATCGCGAAGGTGAAGGAAAAGGCGCTCGGCGAGGAAGTGCTGTCGAGCCTGTCGCCGGGTCAGGCGCTCGTCGGCGTCGTTCAGAAGGAACTGACGGCCGTGATCGGCGGCGATTACGAAGGCAAGGCAGCCGAGCTGAATCTGGCGGTCGCGCCGCCCGCCGTGATCCTGATGGCCGGTCTGCAGGGTGCGGGCAAAACCACCACGACCGGCAAGCTCGCCAAGCTGCTGCGCGAAAAGAGCAAGAAGAAGGTCCTCACCGTTTCCGTCGACGTGTATCGCCCCGCCGCTATCCGTCAGTTGCAGACGGTGACGGAACAGGTCGGCGCCGACTTCTTCCCGTCGGAAGCGAATCAGAAGCCCGCGGATATCGCGCGCGCGGCGATCGACTGGGCGAAGCGGCACTATCACGACGTGGTGATCGTCGATACGGCCGGCCGTCTCGGTATCGACGAAGCGATGATGAAGGAAATCAGCGAGCTGCACGCGCTGCTCAAGCCCGCTGAAACGCTCTTCGTCGTCGACGCCATGTTGGGGCAGGACGCGGTCAACACCGCGAAGGCGTTCAACGACGCGCTGCCGCTCACCGGCGTCGTGCTCACCAAGCTCGACGGCGATTCGCGCGGCGGCGCGGCGCTTTCGGTGCGCAACGTCACCGGCAAGCCGATCAAGTTCGTCGGCGTCGCGGAAAAGCTCGACGGCCTCGAAGTCTTCCATCCGGATCGCATGGCGAACCGGATTCTCGGCATGGGCGACATTCTCGCGCTCGTCGAGGAAGCGCAACGCGGCGTCGACAGCCAGGCCGCGCAGAAGCTCGCCGACAAGGTCAAGAAAGGCGGCGACTTCGATCTGAACGACTTCAAGGCGCAGCTCTCGCAAATGAAGAAGATGGGCGGCCTTTCGTCACTCATGGACAAGCTGCCCGCGCAGTTTCAGCAGGCCGCGCAAGGCGCGGACATGAACAACGCGGAAAAGCAGATGCGCCGCATGGAAGGCATCATCAATTCGATGACGCTGCAGGAACGCGCGAAGCCGGAGCTCATCAAGGCGGCGCGCAAACGCCGTATCGCCGCGGGCGCGGGCGTGCACGTTCAGGAGGTGAACCGCATGCTCAACCAGTACGAGCAGATGCGCGGCATGATGAAGAAGCTGAAAGGCGGCAACCTGCAAAAGATGATGCGCGGCATGAAGGGCATGCTGCCCGGCATGCGCTGACCCGCACTTTTATTGAACCCGCGTTCTCTTCGGGCGTCCGACTCGAAAGAAACGCGGGTTTATCATATGGCGCACGCCGCCGTTTTTTTCCACACTTAGAAGTCAGCCTTTCCCGCTTCCCCTTATGAATCGCGAAGAAGCCCTCCATATTTTCAGCCACTCAGAAGAGATCGTGACGGCTGACGAAGTCAACGCATCGATCGGCAAGATGGCCACGGCCATCAAGGCTGCGACGAAAGACGACTTCCCGCTCGTGCTCTCGGTCATGGGGGGCGCGGCCGTGTTCACCGGCATGCTGCTGCCGCATCTCGACTTCCCGCTCGAGTTCGATTACATCCACCTGACGCGCTATCGCAACGCCATCAAGGGCGGCAGCGAGATGCAGTGGCGCGTCGCGCCGGCGGAATCGGTGAAGGATCGCGTGGTGCTCGTGCTCGACGATATTCTCGACGAAGGCGAAACGATGGCCGCGATCCGCGATCGCATCATGGCGATGGGCGCGAAGACGTTTCTGTCCGCGGTGCTGTGCGAGAAGATCATCCCGAAGGCGAAGCCGCTGCGTCCGGATTTTTGCGGATTCGAAGTGCCGGATCGTTACGTGTTCGGCTGCGGGATGGACGCGAAGGGTTACTGGCGTAATCTGCCGACGATCCGGGCGTTGACGGAAGGGGCGTGATCGCCGCCCGTATTCAAAAGAAAAGCGGCCCGCGGGCCGCTTTTTTCATAGCTGATGCACGAAAGTGCGTATGCCCGTGAGCATCATCTCGACGGAAATCGCGACAAGGACAAGCCCCATCAAACGCTCGAAAGCCGTCACCACGCGCTCGCCGAGCCATTGCTGAATCTTCTCGGCGAGAATCAGCACGATCGCGCAGACGATCATCGTCACCGTGAGCGCGCCTATCCATTCGAACATTTTGCCGGGCGCCTGCGACGTCAGCAGCATCACCGTCGCGAGCGCCGATGGCCCCGCCAGCGCCGGAATCGCGAGCGGCACGATCAGCGGCTCGCCGCCGCGCGAATCGCCGCCCATCGCGCCGTCCGGATGCGGAAAGATCATGCGCAGCGCGATCAGAAACAGCACGATGCCGCCCGCGATGCGCAACGAGACATCGGTGAGGTTCATCGCGCGCAGGAAGCGATCGCCCGCCAGCATGAACACCAGCAGAATGACGAACGCGATCGCCACTTCGCGCAGCACGACCACGCGGCGCCGCTCTTTGGCGACGCCGCGCAGCGCGTTGATGAAGATCGGGATATTGCCGAGCGGATCGGTGATCAGCAGCAGCAGGATCGTCGCCGACAGGAAGTTGTACTGCATTACTTCGCGAGCGCGGCCCGCACTTTCCCGACGACGACATCGGCGGCTTCATCGACCGGCAGCAGCGTGGCTTCCGCGTCGCGGCGGCCCTGATATTCCAGCTTGCCTTCCTTCAGCCCGCGATCGCCGATCACGATGCGATGCGGCACGCCGATCAATTCCCAGTCCGCGAACATCACACCCGGACGCTCGCCGCGATCGTCGAGAATCACGTCGATGCCGGCCTGCTGCAGCGTCGCGTACAGCTTGTCGGCCTGCTCGCGCACGGCGTCGCTGCGGTCGTAGCCCATCGGGCAGATCACGACTTCGAACGGCGCAATGGCTTCCGGCCAGATGATGCCCTTGTCGTCGAAATTCTGTTCGATTGCCGCGCCCAGCACGCGCGTCACGCCGATGCCGTAGCAGCCCATCTGCATCGGCGCGGGCTTGCCGTTTTCGTCGAGGAAGGTCGCGCCCATCGAATCGGAATACTTCGTGCCGAGCTGGAACACGTGACCCACTTCGATGCCGCGGCAGATTTCGAGCGTGCCCTTGCCGTCCGGCGACGGATCGCCCGCGACGACATTGCGAATGTCCGCGACTTCCGGCTCGGGCAGATCGCGGCCCCAGTTCACGCCGGTCGTGTGGTAATCGACCTCGTTCGTGCCGACGACGAAGTCGCTCATGTTCGCGACCGTGCGGTCCGCGATCACGCGCACCGGCTTCTTCGTGTTGAGCGGACCGAGGTAGCCCGGCGGCGTGCCGAACCATTCGACGATCTCGGCTTCCGTCGCGAAGCGATAACCCTTCAGGCCCGGCAGCTTGCCCGTCTTGATGTCGTTGAGCGAGTGATCGCCGCGCAGCATCAGCAACCAGATGGTCGGTTCGGCGCCTTCGTTGTCGGTCGCGAGAACGATCGACTTGATCGTGCGTTCCAGCGGAATGTTCAGAAGCTGCGCGACCGCCTCGCACTTCGCGGCGCCGGGCGTGGGCGTCTTCTTCAGTTCTTCGGTCGGCGCGGCGCGTTGCGCGATGAGCGGCAGCGCATCGGCGGCTTCGACGTTCGCCGCGAAGTCCGAGCTCGGGCAATACGCGATGTCATCCTCGCCCGTATCGGCGATCACGTGGAATTCATGCGAACCGCTGCCGCCGATCGAACCGTTGTCCGCCGCGACCGCGCGGAACTCCAGCCCGATGCGCGTGAAGATGCGCACGTAGGCTTCGTACATCTTGCGATACGACTCTGCGAGGCCGTCGAGGTCTTTATCGAAGGAATAGGCGTCCTTCATGATGAATTCGCGGCCGCGCATCACGCCGAAGCGCGGGCGGATTTCGTCGCGGAACTTCGTTTGAATCTGATAGAAGTTCACCGGCAACTGGCGATAGCTCTTGATCTCGCGGCGCGCGATGTCCGTCACGACTTCCTCGTGCGTCGGGCCCATGACGAAATCGCGCTCGTGGCGATCCTTGAAACGCAACAGTTCCGGGCCGTATTGCTCCCAGCGGCCCGACTCCTGCCACAGTTCGGCGGGCTGCACGGCGGGCATCAGCAATTCGAGCGCGCCCGCGCGGTTCATCTCTTCACGCACGATGGCCTCGACCTTGCGCACCGAGCGCAGACCGATCGGCATGTAATCGTAGATGCCGCCCGCGACGCGGCGGATCATGCCTGCACGCATCATCAGCTTGTGGCTGACGATCTCGGCGTCGGCGGGAGCTTCCTTCAGGGTGCCGATGAAGAAACGGGATGCTTTCATTCAAATTTTCCAAATGCGGCGCGCTTCGGAGCGGACAGCGCCGAAGCAGGCGGATCAAGGTGAACGACGGAACGACCGGCGAGAAAAGAAGATTTTGCCGCCTGCCGGATGCTCTGGCAAAGACATTCACACGGATGCCCCGAATTGGGGTTCGTGCCAGTGCGTCGAGGCCAATAACTGTTTATAATCAAAGCAATTTTAAAGGATTTGAAGGTGGCTGTATGCTGGATCGTGAAGGCTTTCGCCCGAACGTCGGCATCATCCTCTTGAACGCGCGCAACGAAGTGTTTTGGGGCAAGCGGCTGCGTGAACATTCCTGGCAGTTTCCGCAAGGGGGCATCAAATACGGTGAGACCCCTGTGCAAGCGATGTATCGGGAGTTACACGAAGAAACCGGCCTGCTACCGGAGCATGTAAAAGTTGTCGGTCGCACGCGCGACTGGCTGCGTTATGAGGTGCCGGACAAGTTCATCAAGCGCGAGGTGCGCGGACATTATCGCGGTCAGAAACAGATCTGGTTTCTGCTGCGCATGGTGGGCCGCGATTGCGACATCTGCCTGCGCGCGACGGACCATCCGGAATTCGATGCCTGGCGCTGGAACGAGTATTGGGTACCGCTGGATGCGGTCATCGAGTTCAAGCGCGACGTTTATCAAATGGCTCTATCCGAGCTGTCCCGCTTTCTGCGGCGTACCAACTCCCGCGGTGAACGCGGCGAGCGAGCCGCGCATCACGGACCGCGCTATCCACGCGTCGTCCAGACGATGACGATCGAAGCTCCTGCCGTTACTGCCTCCGGCGCGGCAGTTCAGGCAGAATGCACGGTCAGCGAAGAAGTGCATGTGATCGTGCAGCGCTCATCGTGAATCCGGGCACTGCAACGCTTCGAGCACTTTGACACTCAACTCGATTGCGATCGATGGCACGGCGAACTTCTCGCCGTGCCATCTCGCTTTGTTCCGCCGGGCGGGCGCATGAAGCCCGCGCGCATGTTTCCGGGAAGACCCAATTGAAAGTGAATGCCTCACTCGCGGTAATCGCGGCATCCGCGGCAGCGCTCGCCGTGCTCGCCGGCTGTTCCAGCAACAAGGCGCCGTCCACGCAGGACGACGGCGTGTTCACCTATCTGCTCGACCGCAAGCCGAACTGGACCGAAGAAAAAATCGACACGATGCCACCGCTGCCGCAGGCATCGAATCTGGTCGCGTTCAACGTGTCGCAGAACACGCCGCTCACGTTCGCCGTCGACAAGACCACGCTCACGGTCGGCAAGGATGGCGTCATTCGTTACGTGATCGTCGCGACAAGTCCGGCGGGCGCGCGCAACGTCAACTATGAAGGCATTCGTTGCGACACCTACGAATGGCGTCGCTACGCGAGCATCAACGACGATCAGAACGGCTGGGATCAAGGTTCCGCATTCGACTTCAAGCGCATCGAAAACGGCGAGCTGAACGCGTATCAGGCGGCGCTCTATCAGGATTATTTCTGCACGAGCAAGCTGCCCGTCGGCACCGCGAAACAGATCGTCAACAACATGGAATACAAGCGCACGCAAAGCGTGATCAATCTGCGCTGATTGCGCCGCGCGTCGGCGTGACGATGTGAAAACGCCCGCTGATTCAGCGGGCGTTTTCGTTTCAGACGAGCACGAGATTGTCGCGATGGATCAGTTCCGGCTCCAGCATGTAGCCGAGCACCGATTCGATCTCGCCGCTCGGCCGCCGATGAATCAGCCGCGCCTCCGAACTGCTGTAGTTCGTGATGCCGCGCGCGACTTCCTGCCCTTGATCGTCGACGCACGCGATTACTTCGCCGCGATCGAAGGCGCCTTTCACGTCGATAACGCCGATCGGCAAAAGGCTCTTGCCGTCGGCGGTGAGCTTGTTGACCGCGCCCTTGTCGATGACGACATGCCCGCGCACCTGCAAGTGATCCGCCATCCACTGCTTGCGCGCCGCCATGCGTGCGGTGCGCGCGATGAGTTGCGTGCCGATCATCTCGCCCGATGCGAGGCGCGTGAGCACATCGGCTTCGCGGCCGCTCGCGATGACCGTGTTCGCGCCGCTGTGCGCGGCACGCTTCGCAGCGAGAATCTTGGTCAGCATGCCGCCGCGTCCTAGGCTCGAACCCGCGCCGCCCGCCATCTGCTCGAGTTCGGGCGTGCCGGCGTCGGCTTGCTCGACGAGCGTCGCGTTCGGGTCCTTGCGCGGATCGGCGGTGAACAGGCCACGCTGATCGGTGAGAATGACGAGCGCATCGCCTTCGATCAGATTCGCGACGAGCGCGCCGAGCGTGTCGTTGTCGCCGAACTTGATTTCGTCGGTGATGACGGTGTCGTTCTCGTTGATGATCGGCACGGCGCCCAGGCGCAGCAGCGTGAGCAGCGTCGAGCGCGCGTTCAGATAGCGTTCGCGATCAGCGAGATCGGCGTGCGTGAGCAGAATCTGCGCGGTGCGGATGCCGTGCGCGCCGAAGCTGCTTTCGTAGACTTGCGCGAGACCCATCTGGCCGACCGCGGCCGCCGCCTGCAATTCGTCGATTTCGCGCGGTCGCTTTGTCCAGCCGAGCCGGTGAATGCCTTCCGCGATCGCGCCCGAACTCACGAGCACGACTTCCTTGCCCTGTTCGCGCAGCGCCGCGATCTGCGACGCCCAGCGCGAGATTGCCGCATGATCGAGCCCGCGACCGTCATTGGTGACGAGGCTCGACCCTACTTTCACTACGATTCGCTTCGCAGCGGCGATGACCGAACGCATCGTGCGCTTTCTCCTCGTGGTTGCTTTATTCCTTCGTTTCGTCGTCGCGGAAGCGCACGTCGGCGGCCAGATCTTCCGCTTCAGCCGCGCGCGATGCGTCCGAATGCTGCGAGATGTAATCGTAGATCGCGTAGGTGAGCGCCTCGCAGCCCTGACCGGTCAACGCCGAAATCTCGTAGACCGGACCGTCCCATTCGAAGCGCTCGACGAAATCGGCGATGCGCGCCTCGCGTTCGTCTTCCGGCACCATGTCGAGCTTGTTCAGCACGAGCCAACGCGGCTTCTCGTAAAGCTGCTCGTCGTACTTGCGCAGTTCGTTGACGATCGCCTTCGCTTCCGCGACCGGATCGACGTTTTCATCGAACGGGGCCATGTCGACGAGATGCAGCAGCACGCCCGTGCGCTGCAAGTGCCGCAGGAAACGATGCCCGAGGCCCGCGCCTTCCGCCGCGCCTTCGATGAGACCCGGAATGTCCGCGATCACGAAGCTCTTGCTCGGCCCGACGCGCACCACGCCGAGATTCGGCGCGAGCGTCGTGAACGGATAATCCGCGATCTTCGGCCGCGCGTTCGACACCGACGAGATGAAAGTGGACTTGCCCGCGTTCGGCATGCCGAGCAGACCGACATCCGCGAGCACTTTCAGCTCGAGTTTGAGCATGCGGCGCTCGCCCGGCTTGCCGTCGGTTTTCTGACGCGGCGCGCGGTTCGTGCTCGACTTGAAATGCAGGTTGCCGAGGCCGCCCGCACCGCCCTTCGCGATCAAGACCTGCTGATTGTGCTCGGTCAGATCGGCGATGATCTCGCCCGTTTCCTGATCCGAAATGATCGTGCCGACCGGCATGCGCAGCGTGATGTCGTCGCCGCCCTTGCCGTAGCAATCCGCGCCGCGGCCGTTTTCGCCGTTGCGCGCCTGATGCTTCTTGGAGAACCGGTAGTCGATCAGCGTGTTGATGTTGCGGTCGCCGACCGCGTAGACGCTGCCGCCGCGCCCGCCGTCGCCGCCGTCCGGTCCGCCGAACGGGACGAACTTTTCGCGGCGCATCGACGCGCTGCCATCTCCTCCGTCGCCGGCGATGACTTCGATCCTCGCTTCGTCAATGAACTTCATGCGTTGCTCCGTCCCGTGTATTCGCTCTATTTTGCCGTGACCGACCTGGCCGGTCACTCATAACCAATTTTTGACCGCACCAAATAAAAATGGCCCCGCGAACTTCGCGGGGCCATTTCTTCGGTCCTGAAGCCCGTGCGTAAAACTTACGCTGCCGGGACGACGACGACCGTGTGCTTCTTCGCAGCGCCCTTGGTCACGAACTTGACGTGACCGTCGGCCAGCGCGAACAGCGTGTGATCCTTGCCGATGCCGACATTCTCACCCGGGTGCATGCGCGTGCCGCGCTGGCGAACGATGATGCCGCCTGCGTTGATTGCCTGGCCGCCGTACACCTTCACGCCGAGGCGTTTGCTCTCGGAGTCGCGGCCGTTGCGGGAAGACCCGCCTGCTTTTTTGTGTGCCATTTGCTTAGCTCCTTAACCGATGCGCTTACGCGTTGATCGCGTCGATGCGCAGTTCGGTGTAGTTCTGGCGATGGCCAGCGTGCTTTTGGTAGTGCTTCCGGCGGCGCATCTTGAAGATGGTCACTTTCTTGTGACGACCTTGGGACACGACGGTAGCCTTGACGGAAGCCCCACTGACCAGCGGCGTACCGAACTGAATCGATTCGCCTTCGCCTACTGCGAGAACCTGGTCGAGCGTGATTTCAGCGTCAATGTCTGCCGGTATCTGTTCTACTTTAAGTTTTTCGCCAACGGCAACTTTGTACTGCTTGCCGCCGGTTTTTATGACCGCGTACATTGAGAACCTCACTCAGAATTCTTTTTCCACGCACCACGCGGGGAAAACACGCGATTATACATAGAGTTACGCTCGACGTCAAAGCGCCGTGACGATGCCCGCGCGGGCAGCGCAACGCGCGATCCGGCTCCGAACCTCGGCGAAAACGAAGCGAATCGCAGCCGAAATTCGCCGACATTGCGCGAGTCGGAACACCGGACCACCCGGCGTCTGTCGGATTCGCCTTATAATCCGCCGGATTACCCTTTTTGCCGATCATGTCGTCCACCGCCACTTCCTCTCCCAACGCCGCCGCGCTGCTCGCCCCGATCGCCGAGGACATGCAGCAGGTCAATCGCGTCATCCGGCAGCGCCTGGCATCAGAAGTGATGCTGATCAACCAGATTTCGGAGTACATCATCGGCGCGGGCGGCAAGCGGCTGCGGCCGGCGCTGCTGCTCCTCGTCTCGGGCGCGCTGGGCGACACGACCGGGCATCGTCACGAATTGGCGGCGGTGGTTGAGTTCATCCACACGGCGACGCTGCTGCACGACGACGTCGTCGACGAATCGGATTTGCGCCGCGGCCGCAAGACCGCGAACGCGCTGTTCGGCAATGCGGCGAGCGTGCTGGTCGGCGACTTCCTGTATTCGCGCTCGTTCGAGATGATGGTGAGCGTCGGCAAGATGCGCGTGATGGAAATCCTGTCCGTCGCGACCAACATCATTTCCGAAGGCGAAGTGCTGCAACTGCTCAACATGCACGATCCGGACGTGGACGAAGCACGCTACATGCAGGTGATCCGCTACAAGACGGCGAAGCTGTTCGAAGCGGCGGCGCAGCTCGGCGCGGTGCTTTCGGGTGCGGATGCGCGGACCGAAGCGGCGGCGGCGGAGTTCGGCCGGCGCATCGGCACGGCGTTCCAGATCATGGACGACTGGCTCGACTACACCGGCACGCCCGAATCGATGGGCAAGAACGCCGGCGACGACCTGCGCGAAGGCAAGCCCACCCTGCCGCTCATTTATTTGATGGAGCACGGAACGCCGGACCAGGCGGCCCTCGCACGCGAGGCGATCGAGCAAGGCGGCACGGATCGCTTCGACACGATCTTCCACGCAATCACGACGTCCGGCGCGCTCGATCACACGCTGGAATGCGCGCGCAAGGAAGCTCAGGCAGCGGCAAATGCGATTTCTTCATTTCCCTCTTCCATCTACAAAGATAGCCTGCTAGAATTATGTTCTTACTCGACGTCACGGCAGTCTTGAACGAGACTGAAGCAGCGTAAGAGTCCAAGTTGGTCAAATTCGGGGTGTAGCTTAGCCTGGTAGAGCGCTACGTTCGGGACGTAGAGGCCGGAGGTTCGAATCCTCTCACCCCGACCAGAATTGCAAAAACCCGCATGGTTCGCCATGCGGGTTTTTTATTTCCGGCGGCAAAACCGCGTACGCTGGCCGAAAGGCCGAGGGCGAGCTTGCCGGCCCGTCTGCTATATTGCCTCCCATCTCCGCCCCTACTCGATCACCGCGTGGACAACCTTCCCTTATGGGCGCAAATTTGCGCCATTTTTCTGCTTCTCTTCCTTTCCGGCTTCTTCTCGATCTCCGAAACGTCGATGATGGCGCTCAATCGCCATCGCCTGAAATATCTGGCGAGCCAAGGATCGCTACGCGCCCGCACGACGCAAGGCCTGCTCGCGAAGACCGATCAGCTTCTCTCGGTCATCCTGATCGGCAACAACCTGATCAACACGATCATCCCGGTGCTCACGACATCCATCGCGCTGCGCACCTTCGGCCATAACAACCTCGTCCTGTCGATCACGACGGGCGTCATTGCATTCCTGATCATCGTGTTCGCGGAAATCGCGCCGAAGATCGTCGGCGCGACGTATCCCGAGAAAGTGGCGCTGCCGGCGAGCCTCGTGCTCGCGCCGCTCATGCGCGTCGCGCGGCCGCTCATCTGGTTCGTCAATCTGTTCGCCAACGCGATCCTCGCCGCACTGCACATCAACACGAAGGGCAAGCGCGATCAGCGGATCTCGCCCGAAGAGTTGCGCACCATCGTGCTGGAAACGGGCAGCTTCATGCCGACCAAGCACCGCAGCATCCTGCTCAATCTGTTCGATCTGGAGAACATCACCGTCGATGACGTGATGATCCCGCGCCGGCGCATCGAAGCGCTCGACTTCGACGCGCCCTTCGAACAGATCCTGCACCAGCTCGAGACGTGCTACCACAACAAGCTGGTCGTCTTTCAGGGCGACATCGATCGCGTGCTCGGCATTCTGCACGTGCGCAAGACGCTCTCGGCACTGCACAACCAGGAACTCGAGCGCGACACGCTGCGCGAACTGCTCACCGAACCGTATTTCGTGCCCGCGGGCACGCCTGTCTTCCAGCAATTGCAGTACTTCCAGGAAAGCGGCCACCGTATCGCGATCGTGGTCGACGAGTACGGCGAATTGCAGGGCCTCGTCACGCCGGAAGACATCATCGAAGAGCTGATCGGCGAATTCACGACGACGATTCCGCGCGGCGCCGGCTCGCGCGGCGGCTGGGACGAGAGCGGCGAGTGCATCGTGGCGGGCAGCATGCCGTTGCGCGAACTGAACCGCTGGCTGCATCTGTCGCTGCCGACGGACGGCCCGAAAACGCTCAACGGCCTGATCCTCGAAACGCTCGAAGACATCCCCGACGGCGACGTTTCGGTGCAGATCGCGGGCGTGACCTTCGAAGTGATGCGCAGCGACGATCAGGCGATCCGAACCGTCAAGATTTTCCGCCCGCCCGAAGGCACGCGACACGCGCTGCGTTAGCCATTCGGACGACTGTGCGCCGGCGGCCGAGGACGGGATCATCGGATCATCTCGACTCGACCGCCGACGCCATGATTTCCCCTTCCTTCCGCGAAACGCCATCCGACCACGAGACGCCCGCCGTCTCGCTGCTCACCGACACCTTGCGCGAAGCCGCCGAGCGCGGCGCGTCCGATATCCATGTCGAACCGTCCGAGCACGCATGGCGCATCCGGCTGCGCGTCGATGGCGCGTTGCACGTATTGAAGCGCCCGCCGCCCCATTTGCGCGATGCGTTCGTCACGCGGATCAAGGTGCTGGCGCGAATGGACATCGCCGAGCGGCGCGTGCCGCAGGACGGCCGGCTGCGGCTGAATCTGCCGGGCGGGCGGATCGGCGACTATCGCGTCAATTCGCTGCCGACGCTCTTTGGCGAAAAACTCGTGCTGCGGCGGCTCGAAGCGCTGCCGCCCGACCTTTCGCTCGCCTCGCTCGGTCTCGACGACGCGCAAGGCCGCGCGGTCGAATCGGCGATTCGCGTGCCGCACGGTCTCGTCCTCGTGACCGGCCCGACCGGCAGCGGCAAGACCGTATCGCTCTACTGCTTCCTCCAGATGCTCAACGCGGAAGCCCGCAACGTGTGCTCGGTCGAGGATCCTGTCGAAATTCAACTTGCGGGCATCAATCAGGTGAGCGTGCGCGAAAAGGCGGGACTGACCTTCGCCGTGGCGCTGCGCGCGTTCATGCGTCAGGATCCGGATGTCATCATGGTCGGCGAAATACGCGACGCGGAAACGGCGGACGTCGCGGTGAAGGCTGCGCAAACGGGCCATCTCGTGCTCTCGACCTTGCACACGAACGATGCGCCCGCCGCGATCGCGCGTCTCATCGATATCGGCGTCGCGCCTTACAACCTCGCGTCGGCGCTCAAGCTCGTCACCGCGCAACGGCTCGTGCGCAAGCTGTGCGAGTTCTGCCGCGCGCCGTCGGCGTTGGCGCTCGCGGACGGGTTTCATCCGTTCGAGCCGCGCGGCTGTCCGGCGTGTCATGGCGTCGGTTATCGCGGGCGCGTCGGCGTGCACCAGGTGATGCCGGTATCGGATGAACTGCGCGAGTTGATCGTCTCGCGCGCCGCGACGCATGCGATCGCGCGCGCGGCGCAGGCGCAAGGCATGCCCGCGTTGCGCGATGCGGCGTTCGCGCGCGTGCGCGAAGGCGTAACGAGCGTCGCCGAAGCAGTCGACGCGACGGAGATCGAATGATGAACGACGCGCTCGAACTGCGCTTCGCGTGGCGCGGCATGGACAGCGAAGGCCAGCCGATGCGGGGAAAGATCATCGCCGCCGACGCACTCGCGGCCCGCGCGTCGCTGCGGCGCGAAGGCGTGATCGTCACCCTGCTCGAAACGCTCGGCGCCGCGCCGCCGCCCAAAGCGAGGACCGCCGACGTGACCGTCTTCACGCGACAGCTCGCCGGCCTGCTGCGCGCGGGACTGCCGCTCGTCGGCGCGCTCGAATTGCTCGCCGGCAGCGCGTCCGCCAGCGGAATGCCGCGCATCGTGCGCGCGCTGGCCCGCGATATCACGCGCGGCGTGCCATTCTCGGGCGCGCTGGCACGGCATCCGGCTGCGTTCGGCACGCTGTACTGCCAGCTGGTTTCGGTCGGTGAAGTCGCGGGTGCGTTGCCGACGGTGCTCGCCCGCCTCGCCGACGACCGCGAGCGGGCGGCGTCGCAACGGGCCAGATTGCGCGCCGCGCTCACCTATCCCGTGATGGTGCTGCTGCTTTCGCTCGCGATTACGGCGGGATTGCTGATTGGCGTCGTGCCGACCTTCAAGACGATCTTCGACGGCTTCGGCGCCGCGCTGCCCGCGCCGACGCGTTTCGTGCTCGCGCTTTCGGATGGCGTCGCGAATGTCGGCGTGCCGTTCGGGATTGCAGCCGCATCTGCGGTATTCATCGGATGGAATTGGATGAAGCGTTCGCCCGATGCACGCGCCGCCGCCGATCACGCCGCGCTGCGCCTGCCGCTTGCAGGCAAGCTGCTGCGCTCGCTCGCGGTCGCGCGATGGAGCCGCGCGCTCGGCACGCTGCTCTCGGCGGGCACGCCGCTGTCGGATGCGTTCAACTCACTCACGCATGCCACAGGAAACCGCGTGTTCGACCGCGCCACCGTCGACATCGCCGCGCGCCTGCACAACGGCGAGCGTCTCGCGGCCGCAATGCGCGCCGTCGGATGCTTTCCGCAGGACGTCGTGCAGCCGATCGCCGTCGCCGAAGAATCAGGCTCGCTCGATGCGATGCTTCTCGATCTAGCCACGCTCGCCGACCGCCAGGTGGACGAGCGCATCGGCGGCTTCGCGAGTCTTTGCGAGCCGATCGTCATCGCGGTGCTGGGCGCGCTCGTGGGCGGCCTTGTCATCGCGATGTATCTTCCTGTCATTCAGCTCGGCAACGTGGTGTAGCATCGCGGGCCAAAGCAACCGTTCGTCCATCATGCAGCCTTCGTTCGATCCGACCGCCGCGCATTTCGCGAGCCGCTATCTGGCGGCGTTCGCGGCGCTGCCCGTGGCCGTGCAGTACGGGTTCGCCATCGTGTTCGGCCTCGTGATCGGCAGTTTTCTTACTGTCGTCGTGCATCGTCTGCCCGTCATGCTCGAACGCGCGTGGCGCGCGGAAGTCGACGCAGCCATTCCCGAGGCGTCCGATGCCACCAAATTCGCCGCCGCCGATCCCTATCCCGAGCGCTTCAATCTCGCCGTGCCGCGCAGCGCGTGCCCGCATTGCAAGCACGTGCTGCGCGCGTGGGAAAACATTCCCGTCATCAGCTATCTGGCCCTGCGCGGACGTTGCTCGGCATGCGGCGCACGCGTGAGCCCGCGCTATCCGCTGACCGAACTCGCGACCGGCGCGCTGGCGGCGCTATCGCTTTACGCGTTCGGTCCCACGTGGCCCGCGCTGGCCGCGTTCGGTCTATGCGCGGCCTTGCTGACGGCAGGGCTCATCGACTACGACACACGCTATCTTCCCGATGTGCTGACGCTGCCCTTGCTTTGGGCCGGGCTTCTCGTCAATTTCGGCGAAGGCGGATTCGCGACGCTGCACGACGCCGTGACGGGCGCAGTCGCAGGCTATCTGTTCCTGTGGTGCGTGTACTGGCTCTTCAAGCTCGTGCGCGGCGTGGAAGGCATGGGCTACGGCGACTTCAAGCTGCTCGCCGCGATCGGCGCGTGGCTCGGATGGTCGGCGCTCGCGCAAGTGCTTCTGATCGCGGCCGTCGCGGGCGCCGCGTTCGGCATCGTGGCGACGTGGCGCAAGCGCATGCGTTTCGAAGAGCCGTTGCCGTTCGGACCGTTTCTCGCGGCGGGCGGCGCGATCACGATTTTCATCGGCACGCCGCTTTATGCATTGTTAGGTTGATCGAACCGAACGGAGCAACGGATGTTCAGCATTGGTCTTACCGGCGGCATCGGCAGCGGCAAGAGCACGGTCGCTGATCTCTTCGCAGCGCGCGGCGTGCCGCTGATCGACACGGACGTGATCGCGCATCGAATCACGGCGCCGGGCGGCGTCGCGATGCCGCTCATCGCGAGCGAATTCGGCGACGGATTCATCGCGGCGGACGGCTCGCTCGATCGCGCGAAGATGCGCGCGCTCGTCTTCGCCGACGACACCGCGAAGGCGCGCCTCGAAGGCATCGTGCATCCGCTGATTCGCGCCGAGACGGAACGCCAGCGGTTCGCGGCGCAGGGCGCGTATCACATCGTCGTGGTGCCCTTGCTCGTCGAGTCCGGTGAATGGGCGAGCCGCGTGTCGCGCGTGCTCGTGGTGGATTGCCCCCTCGAGACGCAGATCGCTCGCGTCATGCGGCGCAACGGCTTCACGCGCGAACAGGTACTCGCGATCATCGCGAAGCAGGCGTCTCGCGAAGCGCGTCTCGCGGCTGCCGACGACATCGTGCTCAACGATGAAACCGCCACGCTCGACACGCTCGCGCAGCAAGTCGAAACACTGCACGGCCGTTATCTTTCGCTTGCGTCCGCATGACGCGACGGCGATCGCCTGAGTTAGCGAAATCGTCGAAAAGTTCCCCGTTTTCCGCCGAAACGAGCCATTCGGCGCCCGAATATGGCCCGATTTGCTAGGGTGAGGATGCGGCATTAGAATGTGCTCACTTCCGCTCATGGAAGCAACCGACCCACGCCGAGGCGAGCGCGCTTGATCCTTTACGAGTATCCCTTCAACGAGCGAATCCGGACGCTGCTGCGCCTCGAAGACCTGTTCGAGCGCTTCACGTTCTTTCTGACTCAGGAAGACGCGCGAGAACATCACGTTGCACTCACGACGCTCTTCGAGATCGCGGAAGTCGCTGGCCGCACGGACCTCAAAGCCGACCTCATGAAGGAACTGGAACGGCAGCGGCAAACGCTCGCGCCGTTTCGCGGCAATCCGGGCATCGAACAGGAAGCGCTCGAAGCCGTGCTCGGCGAAATCGAGCAGACGCTCGCCGGCCTCACCGAAATGCACGGCAAGACCGGCCAGCATCTCGCCGACAACGAATGGCTCGCGAGCATCCGCAGCCGCACGATCATTCCCGGCGGAACGTGCAAGTTCGATTTGCCGTCGTATTACGCCTGGCAGCAGTTGCCGGTCGAGGAGCGCCGCCAGGACATCGCGAAGTGGGTCATGCCGATGCTCGCGTTGCGCGACGCGGCGGCCATCGTATTGCGGCTCGCGCGTGAGTCGGGTCAGGCATCGAAAGTCATGGCGATGCAGGGCAGCTACCAGCAGATGTTGTCCGGCCGCACGTATCAGCTGATGCAAGTGCGCGTCTCACCGGACACGCGCGTGATTCCGGAAGCAAGCGCGAACAAGTACATGCTGTGGGTGCGCTTCACGGTGCAGGACGGCGATCTGAAACCGCGCGCCGTCGATGTCGACGTGCCGTTTCATCTGACGCTTTGCAGCCTTTGAATCGGAACGGTTTGGCCTCATGTGGTCAAATATCGTCCGTAACCGGCTCAATTCGTATTCGTCATGACCACTGTCGTCAAATGTCCGACCTGCGGCAAGGATGTCCGCTGGGTTCCCGAAAACCGCTTTCGCCCGTTCTGTTCCGAGCGCTGCAAGCAGATCGATCTCGGCGCGTGGGCGGCCGAGAAGTACAAGATCGCGGGTAATTCGCAGGAAACGCCGCCGGACGAAGACAATCGCGGCGGACTCAACTGAGCGCCGTTATTCGCGCTCTTCCTCTTCGAGCCATTCCAGAATCGGAATGGCTGCCGGCAGGAGCGGCGCGACCTCGACGGGAAGCGTCTGCCAGGCGATCGCCTGACCTTCGCGGCCGACCGGCGAACCGTTCCACTCCGTCACCTTGCAGAAGAAAAGCCGCACGTACGCATGGGGATAATCATGCTCCAGCGTGCGCCAGAGCTGGCACGCGGTGACATCGATGCCCAGTTCCTCGTGCAGTTCGCGACCGAGCGCCGCCTCGATGCTCTCGCCCGGCTCCAGTTTGCCACCGGGAAACTCCCAGTAACCTTCATACGGTTTGCCCGCGGGCCGCTGCGCAAGCAGATAGCGCCCGTCGTGCTGCAGCATCACGCCGACGGCCACTTCGGTCACCTTGCGGCCATCGGGCGCGATGTCCGGATTCGCATCGGTCATTGCTTGCGTCCCGACCAGTCGCGCGCGAATTGCCACGCCACGCGGCCCGAGCGCGATCCGCGTTCGAGCGCCCACACGAGCGCATCGCCGCGTGCGCTTTCGACTTCCGCGTCGGCGCAGCCGAAGTGCTTCAGCCAGTGTCCGACGATCGACAGATAGTCGTCCTGCTTGAACGGATAGAAGCTGACCCAAAGGCCGAAGCGCTCGGAAAGCGAAATCTTTTCTTCGACCACTTCGCCGGGATGAATCTCGCCGTCGGACGTGTGCTTGTACGTCTCGTTGTCGCTCATGTATTCGGGCAACAGATGGCGGCGGTTCGACGTCGCGTAGATGAGCACGTTGTCCGATTGCGCGGCGACGGAGCCGTCGAGCGCGACCTTCAGCGCCTTGTAGCCCGACTCGCCTTCCTCGAACGAGAGATCGTCGCAGAAGACGATGAAACGCTCGGGCCGCGTGGAGATCAGATCGACAATATCGCCGAGATCATGCAGATCGTCCTTGTCGACTTCGATCAGGCGCAAGCCGTCCTTCGCATACGCGTTCAGACACGCCTTGATCAGCGACGACTTGCCCGTGCCGCGCGCGCCCGTCAGCAGAACGTTGTTCGCGGGCAGCTTTTTCACGAACTGTTGCGTGTTCTGCTGAATGAGCGATTTCTGACGATCGATGTTCTGAAGGTCGTCGAGCGAGATCTGCGAGATGGCGGAAACGGGTTGCAGGAAGCCGCGTCCCTGACGCTTGCGCCAGCGAAACGCCACCGCGGATTCCCAGTCGATATCGGGCGCGGCGGGCGGCAACATGCCTTCGATGCGCGCCAGCACCGCTTCGGCGCGCGTGAGAAATTGTTCGAGTTTATCCATCGAGTTGTCCGCGTTCAGGAGCGATAGTCGGCGTTGATGCTCACGTAATCATGCGAAAGGTCGCAGGTCCAGACGGTCGCTTGCGCGTCGCCGCGCCCGAGCACGACGCGAATCAGGATCTCGCTCTTCTTCATCACGCGCTGGCCGTCTTCTTCCTTGTACGCGGGATTGCGCCCGCCGGCTTTCGCGACCAGCACGTCATCGAGATAAAGATCGATCTTGCCGACATCGAGATCCGTTACGCCCGCATAACCGATCGCAGCGAGAATGCGGCCGAGGTTCGGATCGGACGCGTAGAACGCGGTCTTAACGAGCGGCGAATGGCCGATCGCGTAGGCAATCTGACGGCACTCCGCCGCGTCCTGGCCGCCCTCCACCGTGATCGTCATGAACTTGGTCGCGCCTTCGCCGTCGCGCACGATGAGTTGCGCGAGTTCCTGCGCCACTTCGGTCACGGCGTCGCGCAATGCGGCGTACGCGGGCGAATCCGTCGATGTGATCGGGGGCAGCGACGACTTCCCCGACGCGATCAGGATGAACGAATCGTTGGTGGACGTATCGCCGTCTATCGTGATGCAGTTGAACGAACGATTCGCGACGTGCTTCACGAGCTGATCGAGGACCGGCTGCGCGACGTTCGCATCGAATGCGAGGAAGCCGAGCATCGTCGCCATGTTCGGGCGGATCATGCCCGCGCCCTTGCTGATGCCCGACAGCGTGACGACGTGACCGTCGATCGTTACCTGGCGCGACGCCGCCTTCGGCAGCGTGTCGGTCGTCATGATCGCTTGCGCGGCGTCGAACCAGTGCGCGGCTTGTTGATTCGCGAGCGCGGCGGGCAGACCGGCCTTCAGGCGATCGATCGGCAGCGGCTCCAGAATCACCCCGGTCGAGAACGGCAGGATTTGCTGCGCATCGAGATTGGCGAGACGCGCGAGCTCCGCGCAGGTTTCGCGCGCGTGCGCCATGCCCGGCTCGCCGGTGCCCGCGTTCGCGTTGCCCGTATTCACGACGAGCGCACGAATGCCCTTGCCGCCTTGGCCCGCCGCCGCGAGATGCTCACGGCAGACCGTAACCGGCGCGGCGCAGAAGCGATTCTGCGTGAAAACGCCCGCGACGCTCGCGCCTTCATCGACGCGAATGACGAGCACGTCCTTGCGATTGGGCTTGCGAATGTTCGCCTCCGCGTAACCGAGCGTGACGCCGGGGACGGGATGAAGCGCTGCGGGATCGATCGAGGGGAAGTTGACGGCCATGTTCGCGTCTCGCTGAAAGTGGCGAATGCCGGCTCATCGAACCGGCACATGATGAAAGACTGACGCCGGCCAGCGGATTCGAACCGGCGCCGTGAAGGATGGATGCTGCAAAGACAAACGACGCATCGCTGCGTCGCTTGTTCGTCAGGTCACGAGCCGATTACACCAGCTTGCCGTGACAGTTCTTGTACTTCTTGCCGCTGCCGCACGGGCACGGGTCGTTGCGGCCGACCTTCGGCACGTCGTCCGAAGGACGCGTCGCCACGCTGATGTCGTCGCCGGCGGCCATCGCCTGGCTGACCATCTGCGCGGTGGCGCTCGCCGCCGCCGCGGCGGGCGTCGGCTCGGCGGCCGGCGCGTTGAAATCCGCGTGCGTGAACGACACGTTTTCCAGATGGCTGCCTTTCTCTTCGTACTGCTCGGCGGCTTCTTCGAGCTGCTCCGGCGACTGGATCTGCACGTTCATCACGACGCGCGTGACTTCCTGCTTCACGGCGTCGAGCATCGCGGCGAACAGTTCGAACGCCTCGCGCTTGTATTCCTGCTTAGGATTCTTCTGCGCATAGCCGCGCAGATGGATGCCCTGCCGCAAGTGATCGAGCGCGGCGAGATGCTCGCGCCAGCGGCTATCGAGCGTCTGCAGCATGATCGAGCGCTCGAACGCGCTGAACGATTCGCGGCCGACCATCGCGACCTTCGCTTCGTACGCTTCGTCGGCGGCGGCGAGCACGGCTTCGCAAATTTCTTCCGCGTCGATCGAATTCGACTCGTTGATCATCTCCTGAACCGCGAGATCGAGCGACCAGTCGTTGCGCAGCACTTCTTCCAGCTCCGGCGCTTCCCACTGCTCTTCGATGCTGCCCGCCGGCACGAAGGTTCGCACGACGTCGCCGATCACGCTTTGACGCATCGCCGCGATGGTTTCCTGCACGTCGTTCGCTTCGAGCAGTTCGTTACGCTGCTGATAGATGACCTTGCGCTGATCGTTCGCGACGTCGTCGTATTCGAGCAGTTGCTTGCGGATGTCGAAGTTGCGCGCTTCGACCTTGCGCTGCGCACCTTCGATCGAACGCGTGACCATGCCTGCTTCGATCGGCTCGCCTTCCGGCATCTTCAGGCGATCCATGATCGCGCGCACGCGGTCGCCCGCGAAAATGCGCAGAAGCGGATCGTCCAGCGACAGATAGAAGCGCGACGAACCCGGATCGCCCTGACGGCCCGCGCGGCCGCGCAGCTGGTTGTCGATACGGCGCGACTCGTGACGCTCGGTGCCGATGATATGCAGACCGCCCGCCGCCTTCACGTGATCGTGCAGCGCCTGCCATTCGTCGTGCAGCTTCTGGATGCGCGCGGCTTTCTCGTTCTCGGGGATCGAGAGATCCGCTTCGATGAACGACGCCTGCTTCTCGACGTTGCCGCCAAGCACGATGTCCGTGCCGCGGCCGGCCATGTTCGTCGCGATCGTGACGGCGGCCGGACGGCCCGCTTCCGCGACGATCGCCGCTTCGCGCGCGTGCTGTTTCGCGTTGAGCACTTCGTGCTTCACGCCCGCCTGCGTGAGCAGGTGCGACAGCAATTCGGACGCTTCGATCGACGTCGTGCCGACGAGCGTCGGCTGACCGCGCTCGACGCAATCGCGGATGTCGCGAATCACCGCGTCGTAACGCTCTTTCGACGTCTTGTAGATCTGATCCTGCTTGTCGACGCGCTTCGGCGGACGGTTGGTCGGAATCACGACCGTTTCGAGGCCGTAGATTTCGTTGAATTCGTAGGCTTCCGTGTCCGCCGTGCCGGTCATGCCGGACAGCTTCGAGTACATGCGGAAATAGTTCTGCAGCGTGATGGACGCGAGCGTCTGGTTCTCGGCCTGAATCTGGACGTGTTCCTTCGCTTCGACCGCCTGATGCAGACCGTCCGACCAGCGGCGGCCGGTCATCATGCGGCCGGTGAATTCGTCGACGATCACGACTTCGCCGTTCTGCACCACGTAGTGCTGATCGCGCAGGAAAAGCGTATGCGCGCGCAACGCGGCATAGATGTGGTGCATCAGCGTGATGTTCTGCGGCGCGTAGAGACTCTCGCCTTCGCCGATCAAACCCCACTCGGCGAGCAGGCGCTCGGCCTTCTCGTGGCCCGATTCGGTCAGGAACACCTGACGCGCTTTTTCATCGAGCGTGTAATCGCCCGGCTTTTCGACGCCGGTGCCGTCGGCCTTCTCTTCGCCGATCTGCTGCTCGAGCAGCGGCGGCAGCGCGTTCATGCGCACGTAGAGATCGGTGTGATCTTCAGCCTGACCGGAGATGATGAGCGGCGTGCGTGCCTCGTCGATGAGGATCGAGTCCACTTCGTCGACGATCGCGAAATTGAGTGGCCGCTGCACGCGCGCGTTGGTCTCGTAGACCATGTTGTCGCGCAGATAATCGAAACCGAACTCGTTGTTCGTGCCGTACGTGATGTCCGCCGCGTACGCTTCCTGCTTCTGCGAGTGTTCCATCTGCGACAGATTCACGCCGCACGACAGACCGAGGAAGTTGTAGAGGCGCGCCATCCATTCGGCATCGCGCTGGGCGAGGTAGTCGTTCACCGTCACGACGTGCACGCCGCGGCCCGACAGCGCATTCAAATACGCGGCGAGCGTCGCGACGAGCGTCTTGCCCTCGCCGGTACGCATTTCCGCAATCTTGCCGTAATGCAGGACCATGCCGCCGATGAGCTGCACGTCGAAGTGGCGCATCTTCAGGACGCGCTTGCTCGCCTCGCGGCAGACCGCGAACGCCTCGGGCAGGATCACGTCGAGCGATTCGCCGCCCGCGACGCGCTGGCGGAACTCATCGGTCTTGGCGCGCAGCTGGTCGTCCGAATACTTCTCGACGGTCGGCTCGAGGGCATTGATTGCCGCAACGGTCTTTTGATACTGCTTGACCAGCCGCTGATTGCGGCTGCCAAAAATCTTCTGAAGGAAACCGGTCGTCATCGGATCAGTGTCTGCGTCGCGGCTTCGGACGGCCACAGCACAAAGCTGCGTCCGGGCTCGGAGAACCTCGGCGACTTAAGTCCATAAGGTGAAATTCGAATCGGGAATTTTAGCATGTGAGTTTGGCAGACCTTGCGTCGGCGTGCCCGCGCGTGCGTAGACGGAACGCGACAGTCAACCCGCTGAAAGCTCGGGCGAAACTCGTTTCCCCGCCCGAAGCAACGGGCCGCCTCGCGTACAATCGAACCGTTCCGTCGGGCCTGCGCCTATACAAAAATGAGCCGCTTTTCTACGAATTCAAGATCGGGTTTCGATCCGCGGCGGCCGCAAGCCGTCGCCGATGTCCTCGATCGCACCGATGCGTTCCGCGCGTTGCGCGCGGGCGTCGAGCAAGTGGCGGCGCTGCAGCGCGATCTGAGCTCGCTTTTGCCGGATTATCTGGCGTCGAACGTGGAACCGGGGTTCATCAAGGACGGAGTCCTCGCGCTTTTCGCCGCGCACAACGCGCTGGCGGCGCGGCTGCGGCATATCGAGCCGCGTCTGCTTTCCGACCTGCAACAACGCGGCTGGGCCGTCAACGCGCTGAAAATCCGCGTCCGTCCGCAGCCGATGAAAGAATCCGCTCCGCCGAAGCAGGCGCGCATGTCTGCGGCGGGCGCATCGGCGCTGCATGATCTGGCGGCCTCGCTCGAGCCGTCGCCTCTACAGGAAGCGCTCGCGCGGATGGCGGCGCGGCATCAGGCGCGCGGACAAAAAAAATGAGCGGCGCCCGGCCGCTCATTCTTGTTCATCCGTTGAGGCTTTCAGTTAAGCAAACGCGGTCTGCGTGTCGAAACCGAAACCGCGCGGTGCGGTTTTCGTATCTTCAAATGTGACGATTTCATAAGCGTCTTCGTTCGCGAGCAACTCACGCAGCAGCATGTTGTTCATCGCGTGACCGCCCTTGTACGCCTTGTACGACGCCAGCAACGGACGGCCGACCACGTACAGGTCGCCGATCGCGTCGAGCATCTTGTGCTTCACGAATTCGTCGTCGTAACGCAGGCCGTCATTGTTGAGGATGCGGTACTCGTCGAGCACGATCGCGTTGTCCATGCTGCCGCCGCGCGCGAGCCCCAGTTCGCGCATCATCTCCACTTCATGCGCGAAGCCGAACGTGCGGGCGCGCGCGATTTCACGCACATACGACGTGGTCGCGAAATCCACTTCGAGCGCCTGACCGGTCTTGTCGACGGCCGGATGGCGGAAATCGATCGTGAAGCTCAGCTTGAAGCCGAAATACGGTTCCAGGCGCGCGAATTTGTCGCCGTCGCGTACTTCGATGGGCTTCGTCACCTTGATGAATTGCTTCGGCGCGTTCTGCTCTTCGATACCCGCCGATTGAATCAGAAACACGAACGATGCCGCGCTGCCGTCCATGATCGGGATTTCCTCGGCGGTCACATCGACATACAGGTTATCGATGCCGAGGCCCGCGCACGCCGACATCAAATGCTCGATGGTCGAGACGCGCGCGCCGTCCTTCTGCAGCACGGAAGCGAGACGCGTGTCGCCAATCGCCATCGCGGACGCGGGAATATCGACCGGCTCGGGCAGGTCGATACGCGAAAAGACGATGCCCGTCCCGATCGGCGCTGGGCGCAGGGTCAGGTCGACCTTGCGGCCGGAATGGAGCCCGATCCCCACGGTTTTGACGACGGTCTTGATTGTTCGCTGCTTCAACATGATGTTCTTTCCGATTCAAGATCCTATAAAGGAAATTAATCGTGCGTTAAATTCTAATAGGTCGAATTATACTCCATTCGCCGCATGTCGTCCTGATCCAGGTGGTATCAACTGTTTCCCTGTGTTACGCCAAGGCGAAGGATTTGTGAAGTAGAACGGGCCGATGGCCGGAATGGAGGCATTTCCGGTCATCGGCCCCAAATTGCAGCTCAATGCGAGGGCGCTTCAAGCGTTGCGCGCGGGCAACGCGGCGCGCCGCTGCACTCAGCGCAACGTCGCCAGGATACTGCGAGCGTCGCTGACTTCGAACTTGCCGGGCGCTTCGACATTCAGCGTCTTGACCACGCCGTCGTCGACCACCATCGCGTAGCGCTGGGAACGGATTCCCATGCCACGCTCGGACAAATCCTGATCCAGTCCGAGTGCCTGAGTGAAACGCGCACTGCCGTCCGCAATCATCTTCACCTTGCCCGCGGTTTGAAGATCGCGTCCCCACGCGTTCATGACGAACGCGTCGTTGACGGAAACGCACCAGACTTCGTCGATGCCTGCCGCGGACAAATCCGCCGCCGCTTCGACATAGCCGGGCACGTGTCTGGCGGAGCACGTCGGCGTGAACGCGCCCGGCAATCCGAAGATCACCACGCGCTTGCCTGCGCTCCGCTCGCGCACCGGGAACGCATTCGGTCCCACGGCACAGCCCTCGGTGGCCTCGTCGATGAACTCGAAGAGACGCACGTCGGGCAACGTTTCACCCACTTTGATCATGCTCGGTCCTTCCCTCATCAGTGCTCGCGGACATCCTCGCGATCGCATCGTCCCGCAACCGCGCCGAAAGTCTGCGCAGCGATTTCGGCTTCACTCTGCCTTCCTCGACGTCAGGGGCAGATTCGTGGAGGTCGGCTGGCCACGGCCCGGCGTCCGTTTTGCATCAGGACGCGGCCTTGGACAGTCGCCCCACGCGAAGCCTGCATCGTGCGCGCCGGACGTTCAGCGCGTGCACGCGGTGTGCCGCTTCGTCACGAACTCAGCAGCAAATAACGTGCGCTTCGCTCAGTCCGCCTGCTTGCGCAGGAACGCCGGAATGTCGTAAGTATCGACGCCTTTTTCCTGCAGCGCCTGCACGTGCGAAGCCGCCGTTTCACGCGTCGAGCGCCACACTGCCGGCGTGTCGAGCTGACCGTAATCCGTCGTGCTCTGACCGTGCTGCGTACCGTACGAATTGTGCGCGGCGGCGTGATGCGCGTGTGCGACCGGCTGATTGTCGGTGCCCGTGCGCAGGAGGGTCATCGGCGCTTGCTGCTGCTTCTTCGCCGCGCGGCCCAGGCCCGTCGCCACCACCGTCACGCGCAGCGCGTCGCCCATCGCGTCGTCGTACACGGCGCCGAAGATGACCGTTGCATCGTCGGCTGCGTAGGACTTGATGGTGTTCATCACTTCACGCGTTTCCGACAGACGCAGCGAACGGCTCGACGTGATATTCACCAGCACGCCGCGCGCACCCGACAGATCCACGCCTTCCAGCAGCGGACTCGCGACCGCCTGTTCCGCGGCGAGACGCGCGCGATCGACGCCGGCAACCGTCGCCGTGCCCATCATCGCCTTGCCCTGCTCGCCCATCACCGTCTTCACGTCTTCGAAGTCGACGTTCACGAGACCATCGACATTGATGATTTCAGCGATACCGGCGACAGCGTTGTTCAGCACGTCGTCCGCGCACTGGAAGCACTTGTCCATCTCGGCGTCATCGCCCATCACCTCGAACAGCTTGTCGTTCAGCACGACGATCAGCGAGTCGACGTGATCCTCCAGTTGCTGCGAGCCCGCTTCCGCGACGCGCATGCGGCGGCCGCCTTCGAACTCGAACGGCTTGCTCACGACGCCAACGGTGAGAATGCCCATTTCCTTGGCGATCTGCGCGACCACCGGCGCCGCGCCCGTGCCCGTGCCGCCGCCCATGCCCGCGGTGATGAACACCATGTGCGCGCCGCGCAGTGCGTCGGCGATACGCTCGCGCGCGTCTTCCGCCGCTTCCTTGCCCTTCTCCGGCTTCGCGCCAGCGCCGAGACCGGTCATGCCCAGTTGCAGAACCGCCGGCGCGCGCGAACGGGCGAGCGCTTGCGCGTCGGTGTTCATCACGATGAAGTCGACGCCCTGCACGCCGCGGTTGATCATGTGCTGAACCGCGTTGCCGCCAGCACCACCAACGCCCACGACCTTGATGATCGTTCCGTTGGTTTCCGTTTCCAGCATTTCGAAATCCATGTTGCCTCCGTCAAGAATGAAGATCGGCGTTATTCGACGAGAGATCGGGCAACCCCTTGTCGCGCACCAGCCGCCGGTACCGGCGCGAAATTCTTTTTGTTGCGTGTTGCGTATTGCTTAGAAATTCCCGAGGAACCAGTCTTTCATCCGCGAGAAGACTTGTCCCATCGAACCGTTCTGTACCGCGACCTTGCGGCCGCGCATGCGTTGCGAGCGTCCTTCGGCGAGCAGGCCCATTGCCGTCGAATAGCGCGGATTGCGCACGACATCGGCAAGGCCGCCCGCGTATTCCGGCACGCCGATGCGCACCGGTTTCAGGAAGATGTCTTCGCCGAGCTCGACCATGCCGGGCATCATCGCCGCGCCGCCGGTCAGCACGACGCCGCTCGACAGCAGTTCTTCATAGCCCGACTCGCGCACGACCTGCTGCACCAGCGAGAACAGCTCTTCGACGCGCGGCTCCACGACCGCCGCCAGCGCCTGCCGCGACAGCGTGCGCGGACCGCGCTCGCCCAGCCCCGGCACTTCGATCATTTCGTCCGGATCAGCGAGCGCCTGCTTCGCGATGCCGTAGCTCACCTTGATGTCTTCCGCATCCGGCGTCGGCGTGCGCAGCGCCATCGCGACGTCGCTCGTGATCTGATCGCCCGCGATGGGAATCACCGCCGTATGTCGGATCGCGCCTTCGCTGAAGATGGCGATGTCCGTCGTGCCGCCGCCGATATCGACGAGCACCACGCCCAGTTCCTTCTCGTCCTCGGTCAGCACCGCAAGCGACGACGCGAGCGGCTGCAGAATGAGGTCGTTCACTTCGAGGCCGCAGCGGCGCACGCACTTCACGATGTTCTGCGCCGCGCTCACCGCGCCCGTCACGATGTGCACCTTCACTTCGAGGCGGATGCCGCTCATGCCGATCGGCTCGCGCACATCCTCTTGCCCGTCGATGATGAATTCCTGGGTGAGGATATGCAGCACCTGCTGATCGGTCGGGATGTTGATCGCCTTGGCCGTTTCGATCACGCGCGCGACATCCGCCTGCGTGACCTCCTTGTCCTTGATCGCGACCATCCC
Organism: Caballeronia sp. ATUFL_F2_KS9A; assembly: GCF_023630765.1. NCBI lineage: Bacteria > Pseudomonadati > Pseudomonadota > Betaproteobacteria > Burkholderiales > Burkholderiaceae > Caballeronia > Caballeronia sp. ATUFL_F2_KS9A. Next base: position 103,301 of record NZ_JALQEK010000013.1, read on the forward strand.
GCTCGAATTGAAGCTGCGGATATGGCTGCCCGCGATCCCGGTGAATACATTTGTGATCTTGCAATCCGCCATCAGTTCGGCTTCTTCGAGCGCGCGCTGGATGGATTGCACCGTGGCCTCGATATTGACCACGACGCCCTTCTTCAACCCCTTCGAGTCGCTCTGACCGAGTCCGATTACCTCGTAGTGGCCTTCGCCCTTCAATTCGGCGACGATCGCGACCACCTTCGACGTTCCGATGTCGAGGGAAACCAGCAGGTCTTTGTAGTCTTTGCTCATAGCGTGCTCATGCCTGTGATGTCTGCTTACTTCTTGGCCTTGTCGGTGTCGTTGATGAAGCGCATGTTCGCGGCTCGTATGGCAAAGCCGTTCGGGTACCGCAAATCCGCATATTCGATGTCCTTCCCCCAGCGTCCCGTGACGGACGGCCACGACGCGACGAAACGCTTGCAACGGTCGTTCAGCGTGTCCTGATTACGCTCGCGTCCGAGTTCGACCTGCGTGCCGTTCGACAGCTTGACCGTCCACGCGAAGCGCGGCGACAGCGTGACTTCTTCCGGCTTCGCGTCGAGCGGCGCGAACCACTTCTCGAAATCGTGATACCGCGCGACCACTTCCTTCGCCGTGCCCTCGGGGCCGTCGAACGCGGGCAGATCGTCGTCGAGTTCGCCCTGATTCGCGGTGAAGAGATCGCCGTCCACGCTCACCAGTTGATCGTTCCCCCACGTGCCGAGCGGCTTGTATTCCTCGAGCGTCACCGCGAGCGCGTTCGGCCATACGCGGCGCACGCTCGCGTGGCGCACCCACGGCACCTGCTCGAACGCGGCGCGCGCCGCATCGAGATCGACCGTGAAGTAGTTGCCCTTCAGATGACCGATCACGCTTGCCCGCACGACCGGCGAGCTGATGTGCGCCGTATCCCCGTCGATCTGAATCTCGCGCAGGCGAAACTCGGGACGCTGGATCGCCCAGTACCCCGCGGCGCCGAGAAGCAGCAGCACGAGCACGACGTGCAGCCCGTTGGCGGCGAGGTTGAGTTGGCGAACGTTGTTCCACATGGTTTCGCTTGTTCGTGTCCTGTGTGTGATCGACCTAGTTCTTCAGCGTGAGCGACAGCACTTTCACGACGAGATCCTTGTAGCTGATGCCGACCGCGCGCGCGGCTTTCGGCGGCAGAGAGTGATCGGTCATGCCGGGCGCCGTGTTCACCTCGAGGAAATACGGGTTGCCGTCCGAGTCGAGCATGAAGTCGGCGCGGCCCCAGTCGGTGCAGCCGAGAATCTCGAAGGCGCGCTTCGTCAGCTGCTTCATGCGCGTTTCTTCGGCTTCGGTCAGGCCGCACGGAATCAGGTATTGCGTGTCGTCCGCGACGTACTTCGCGTGATAGTCGTAGAACTCGCCCGCCGGCACGATCTTGATGACCGGCAAGTCGAGATCGCCCGCGATGCAGCACGTAAATTCGCCGCCGCCCTCGATGCTCTTCTCGACGATCACGATCTTGTCGTAATTCACCGCTTCTTCGAGCGCGGGCACGAGCGTCTCCGCGCTCTTCACCTTGATGACCGCGACGCTCGATCCTTCGCTCGCCGGCTTGACGAAGAGCGGCAGCCCGAGCTTCGCGATGATGTCCTGCGCGCGCGCCGCGTAGTCTTCGCCGCGAAAGACGGTTTCGAACGGCGGCGTGGGAATGCCGGTCTGCTGCCACACGAGCTTCGTGCGCAGCTTGTCCATGCCGAGCGCCGAGCCGAGCACGCCGCTGCCCGTATAGCGGATGCCGTAGAAATCGAGCGCGCCCTGCAGTTGCCCGTTCTCGCCGTAACCGCCATGCAGCGCGATGAACGCGCGCACGAAGCCTTGCGCCTTCAGATCCGAAAGCGGATGCCGCGCCGGATCGAACGCGTGCGCGTCGATGCCCGCCTCGCGCAAGCCTTCGAGCACGAGGCGCCCGGAATTGAGCGAGACCTCGCGTTCGGCGGAATTGCCACCGAGCAGCACCGCGACTTTGCCGAAGACTTTCGGATCGATTTGATTCACTTGATTGCTCATGGTCTTGCTCTTACTGAGGCTGGGGGTTAGCCAGCTTGCCGCACACTCCGCCGATGGAACCCGCGCCCATGGCGATCACCACGTCGCCGTTGCGCGCGATGGTCGTCACCGCGTCGGGCACTTCGTCGATCGTCTCGACGAACACCGGCTCCACCTTGCCCGCGACGCGGATCGCACGCGCGAGCGCCCGGCCGTCGGCGGCCACGATGGGCGCTTCGCCGGCGGCGTAGACATCGGTGAGCACGAGGGCGTCGACCGTCGACAGCACCTTCACGAAATCCTCGAAACAGTCGCGCGTGCGCGTATAGCGATGCGGCTGGAACGCGAGCACGAGACGCCGCCCCGGAAACGCGCCGCGCGCCGCCGCGATCGTCGCGGCCATTTCGACCGGGTGATGACCGTAGTCGTCGATGAGCGTGTACGCGCCTTCGCCGCTCGCCGCGCTCACTTCGCCGTAACGCTGGAAGCGACGGCCTACGCCGTTGAATTCAGCGAGCGCACGCTGGATATCGGCATCCGCGACTTCGAGTTCAGTCGCGATCGCGATTGCCGCGAGCGCGTTCTGCACGTTATGCGTGCCCGGCAGATTCAGCACGATGTCGAGCGACGGCGCGTCTTCACGCAGCGTCGTGAAATGCATGCGGCCGTCGCGCGCCTCGACGTTCACCGCGCGCACTTGCGCTTCCGCGCCGAGACCGTAGCGGATGATCGGCTTCGACACGAACGGCAGGATTTCGCGGACGTTCGGATCGTCGACGCATAGCACGGCAATGCCGTAGAACGGCAGCCGATGCGTGAACTCGATGAACGCCTGCTTGAGCCGCGCGAAGTCGTGGCCGTAGGTGTCCATGTGATCGGCGTCGATGTTCGTGATGACTTCGATCACCGGGAAGAGATTCAGGAACGAAGCGTCCGACTCATCGGCTTCAGCGACGATGAAATCGCCCGTGCCGAGACGCGCGTTCGCGCCCGCGCTGTTCAGCCGCCCGCCGATGACGAAGGTCGGATCGAGCCCGCCCGCCGCCAGCACGCTCGCGACGAGCGAAGTCGTCGTCGTTTTGCCGTGCGTGCCGGCGATGGCGATGCCCTGCTTCAGGCGCATGAGTTCCGCGAGCATCACGGCCCGCGGCACGATCGGCACGCGGCGATGCCGCGCCGCGAGCACTTCTGGATTGTCGGGACGCACGGCCGTCGAAACGACCACCGCATTCGCGCCTTCGATGTTCTGCTCGTGATGACCGATCTCGACGCGCGCGCCAAGCGCACGCAGACGCTCGGTGACCGCGCCGTTCGAAAGATCGGATCCGCTCACGTGATAGCCGAGATTGAGCAGCACTTCGGCGATCCCGCTCATGCCCGCGCCGCCGATCCCGACGAAATGTATATGTTTGACGATGTGCTTCATTTAGTGTGCCTCCCGAGCTTGCGCGTCGAAACGCGCGCCGGCCACGTCGGCGCAAATGCTCGCGACTTTTTCGGTCGCGTCCGGTTTCGCCAGCGCGCGCGAGCGCTCGGCCATAGCCGCGAGCGTGTCGCGCGTCTGTACGCGTAACCAGTCGGCGAGCTTTTGCGCCGACAGATCGCGTTGTTGTATCAGTTCAGCCGCGCCGTTCTTCGCGAGGAACGCGCCGTTGGTCGTCTGGTGATCGTCGACGGCGAACGGGAACGGCACGAAGAGCGCCGCCACGCCGACCGCGGCGATTTCCGAGACGGTCATCGCGCCCGACCGGCAGATGACGAGATCCGCCGATGCATACGCGCTCGCCATGTCTTCGATGAACGGCACGAGTTGCAGGTCTTCACCGCGCGTGAGACCCGCAGCCGCGTAGTTCGCTTCCAGTGCTTCGATATGCTTCGCGCCCGCCTGATGCACGATGCGCGGGCGCTCTTCCGATGCGAGCATCGCGAGCGCCTTGGGCACGGTTTCGTTGAGCGCGGCAGCGCCGAGACTGCCTCCGACGACGAGCACGTTCAGGCGTCCCGAACGCGCGGCGTAGCGTTCTTTGGGTGGCAATGCGCTCGTTAGTTCCGCACGGATCGGATTACCGGTCCATTCTGCATTCGGCAGAGCATTGGGAAACGCGACGAGCACGCGCTTTGCGAGATGCGCGAGCACCTTGTTCGCGAGCCCCGCGATGGAGTTCTGTTCGTGCAGCACGAACGGGCAGCCCGCGAGCTTCGTCATGATGCCCGCCGGAAACGTGATATAGCCGCCCATGCCGAGCACGACGTCCGGCTTCACGCGGCGCAGCGCGGCGAGGCTTTGCGAACATGCGCGCAGCAGATTCACCGGCAACATCAGCTTGGTCTTGACGCCCTTGCCGCGCACGCCGCCGAAGCGCACGTATTCCATCGGAATGCCGTGCTTCGGCACGAGCGTCGCTTCCATGCCGCTCGCATTGCCGAGCCACACGACGCGCCAACCGTGCGCCTGCATCCAGTGCGCGACCGCGAGCCCCGGGAACACGTGGCCCCCGGTGCCGCCCGCCATCACCATCAAGGTGCGGTCGCGTTGCGCGGTCATACTTTTCCTCCGCGCATCAAGACGCGATTTTCGTAATCGACGCGCAGCAACACCGCCAGCGCGACGCAGTTCAGCAAAATGCCCGAGCCGCCGTAGGACACGAGCGGCAGCGTGAGACCCTTGGTCGGCAGAAGACCGAGATTCACGCCCATGTTGATGAACGTCTGCGCGCCGAACCAGATGCCGACGCCCTTCGCCATTAGACCGGCGAACGTGCGATCGAGCGCAAGCGCCTGACGGCCGATCTCGAACGCGCGGCGCACGATCCAGTAGAACAGCAGGATCACGCAGATCACGCCGACGAAACCGAGCTCCTCGCCGATCACCGCGAGAATGAAGTCGGTATGCGCTTCCGGCAGATAGTTCAGCTTCTCGACGCTGCCCCCCAAGCCGACGCCGAACCACTCGCCGCGCCCGAACGCAATCAGCGAGTGCGTCAATTGATACGCCTTGCCTTGCGCGTAACGGTCGTCCCACGGATCGAGGTAAGCGAAGATCCGCTCGCGACGCCACGGCGACAGCCACACGAGCATCGTGAACGTGCCCACCGCCGTCAGCACGAGGCCGCCGAACAGCTTGCCGTTGACGCCGCCGAGAAACAGCACGCCCATCGCGATCGCGGCGATCACCATGAACGCGCCCATGTCGGGCTCGAGCAGCAAGAGGGCACCGACCGCGCCGACCGCGACCGCCATCGGCAGAAAGCCCTTGCCGAAGCTGTGCATGAATTCCTGCTTGCGCACGGTGTAGTTCGCGGCGTAGATCGTCACCGCGAGCTTCATGATCTCCGACGGCTGCATGTTCGTGATGCCGAGCGGAATCCAGCGGCGCGCGCCGTTCACGCCTTTGCCGACGTGCGGAATCAGCACGATGATGAGCATCGCCAGCGCGACGAGAAAAAGCTTCGGCGCGTACTTTTCCCACGTCTTGATCGGAATCTTGAACGCGATGGTCGCGCCGACGAGCGCCGTCGTGATCGAAACGAGGTGACGCACGAGGAAGTGATAGTCGCGATAGCCCGCGTACTTGGGCGAATCCGGCATCGCGATGGACGCCGAGTACACCATCACGATGCCCAGGCCGAGCAGCGAGATCATCACCCACAAGAGCGAATAGTCGTAGTCGAGCATGCGCGAGCGCGCCGGGCGCACGCCGTTGACCGCGCTCGAAATGCCGCCGCGCGTGCCCGAATTCGAGCGGCCCGCGAGCGAGTCGCCGGGCATGGCGTTGCGCTGTCCGGTGAGTTTCGATCCGAAGCGTTCCGACCAGCTCATAGCATCACTCCCCGCGCGGCGGCGATATCTTCGACCGCGCCGCGAAACACGTCGGCGCGATGTGCGTAGTTCTTGAACATGTCGAGGCTCGCGCACGCGGGCGAAAGCAGCACGGCGTCGCCGGCTTCCGCGATTCTCGCGGCGGCGTTCGTCGCTTCCTCGAGCGTCGCGTGATCCTGCAATTCGACATTCGTCGATGCCAGCGTTTCGCGGATGCGTGCCGCGTCGCGGCCGATCAGCATCACGGCGCGCGCCCAGCGTGCGACCGGCGCTTCGAGCGGCGAAAAGTCCTGGCCCTTGCCGTCGCCGCCGGCGATCAGCACGACGCGTTGCGCGAGGCCGTCGAGCGCGGCGACCGTCGCGCCGACGTTCGTGCCTTTGCTGTCATCGACATAATCGACGCCGTCGATCTGCGCGATCACTTCGACGCGATGCGGCTCGCCGCGATACTCGCGCAAGCCGTGCAAAAGCGCCGCCAGCGGCAGATCGATCGCGCGAGCCAGCGCCAGCGCTGCGAGCGCGTTCGCCGCGTTGTGCAGACCGCGGATGCGCAGCGCGTCGACGGGCATCAGACGCTTGGAAACGAGGTTCGGCTCGGCCTCGTCCTTCTTGCGGCGACGCGAAGTCGCAGTCTCTTCCGACGCGTCCTGATCGATGCCAACGACGAGCCACTGCATGCCGTTATCGCGCAGCAAACCGTAGTCGCCGACATTCAGCGGCTCGTTCAGTCCGAACGTCACGACGCGATGTTGCGCGACGTTCGCCGCGAGCTTCATGACGCGGCTGTCGTCGCGGTTCAGCACGCGCGTCGTGGCCGGGCCGAAGATGCGCCCTTTCGCGGCGGCGTAGGCGTCCAGCCCGCCGTGCCAGTCGAGATGATCCTGCGTGATGTTCAGCACCGCGGCGGCATCCGGTGCGAACGTATGCGCGGTTTCGAGCTGGAAACTCGACAGTTCGAGCACCCAGACATCGGGCAGCGCGGTCTGGTCGATGGCTTCGGTCAGCTTGTCGAGCATCGCCGGGCTGATGTTGCCCGCGACCGCGACCGACTTGCCCGCGCGCTCGCACAAGAGGCCGGTGAGCGCGGTCGTGGTGGTCTTGCCGTTCGTGCCCGTGATCGCGATGACTTTAGGCGCATAGCCGTTCGCGCCGAGTCCGGCGAGCGCCTGCGCGAACAGTTCGAGTTCGCCCCAGACGGGAATGCCGCGTTCTTTCGCTGCAGCGATCAGCGGCGCGAGGTCATCCGCGAGCGGCGACAGCCCCGGGCTGATCGCGACGAGTTCGATGCCGCCATCGAGCAACGCGGGCGTGAACGCGCCGCCGACGAAATCCGCATCGATCTTGTGGATCGCGAGTTCGGAGAGATTCGGCGGCGCTTCGCGCGTGTCGGCGATCCGCAGGCGGCAACCGTGCCTGGCGCACCAGCGCGCCATCGCCAGACCGGATTCACCCAGCCCAAGCACGAGCACCATCGGACTTTGCCGACCGATAAACTTCTCGCCAAACATCGCTTTACCTTTTACCGAAACTTGAATGAATCAACGCAACTTCAACGTCGACAGACCGAACAGGCACAACATCAACGTGATGATCCAGAAGCGCACCACGACTTGCGTCTCGGTCCAGCCGGACAGCTCGTAATGGTGATGCAGCGGCGCCATCTTGAAGAAACGGCGGCCTTCGCCATAACGGCGCTTCGTGAACTTGAACCAGAAGACCTGCAGCATCACGGAAAGCGTTTCCGCGACGAACACGCCGCCCATGATGAACAGCACGACTTCCTGACGAACGATCACCGCGATCGTGCCGAGCGCGCCGCCGAGCGCGAGCGCGCCGACATCGCCCATGAAGACCTGCGCGGGGTGCGTGTTGTACCAGAGAAACGCGAGACCGGCGCCACCCATTGCGGAACAAAAGATCAAAAGCTCGCCCGCTCCGGGAATGTGCGGGAACAGCAGGTACTTCGAATAGACCGACGAGCCCATCACATACGCGAACGCGCCGAGCGACGCGCCGACCAGCACGACCGGCATGATGACGAGGCCGTCGAGGCCGTCGGTGAGATTCACGGCGTTGCTCGACCCGACGATGACGAAGTAGGTCATCGCGATGAAGCCCCACACGCCGAGCGGATACGTGATCGATTTGAGGAACGGCAGCATCAGGTCGGCGCGCGCGGGCAGGCCCATCGAGAGGCCGCTGCGCACCCACGCCATGAAGAGATCGAACACGCGCGCGTTGTTCGCTTCGGACACGGAAAACGCGAGATACACCGCCGCGAACAGGCCGATCACCGATTGCCAGAAATACTTCTCGCGCGACGACATGCCGCGCGGATCCTTGTGCACGACCTTCCGATAGTCGTCCACCCAGCCGATCACGCCATAGCCGAACGTGACGAGCATCACGATCCACACGAAACGGTTCGTGAGATCGGCCCACAGCAACGTGGAAATGGCAATGCCGATGAGGATCAGCACGCCGCCCATCGTCGGCGTGCCGGACTTCACGAGATGCGTCTGCGGGCCGTCCTTGCGCACGGCCTGGCCGACCTTGAGCAAGGTCAGCTTGCGGATGACCCACGGGCCGCAGACGAGACCGATCAGAAGCGCCGTTGCCGTGGCGCCCACCGCGCGGAACGTGATGTAGGTGAACACGCGCATGAAGCTGGCGTCATTCTGAAGCCATTGCGCGAGTGCGAGTAGCATGCTGGTCCTTCTCTTCAGTGAATCAATGTGCAGCGGGCGCATGGCCCGCTGCGGGTTGTTGTGGACTCGTCAAGGCATCCACCACGCGCTCCATCTTCATGAAGCGCGAGCCTTTCGCGAGATACGTGGCCTTGTTGCCGTAGCCTGCCTGTTCGAGCGCGGTGAGCAGTTCGCGGACATCGGCGAAATGCTGCGCGGTTTGCTTCGATGCGGCCGCGTTGAATGCGTTCACCGAATCGACGCTCGCGGCGCCGAGCGCGAAGAGCGCATCGATGCCGCACTCCGCCGCATACGCGCCGACTTCGCGATGAAACGCCGGACCTTCCTCGCCGACTTCGCCCATGTCGCCCATCACGAGCACGCGGGGCGTTGCCTGCGATGCGAGCACGTCGATCGCGGCGCGCATCGAATCGGGATTCGAGTTGTACGTGTCGTCGATGACGGTCGCGCCGGCGAGCGCGCCGAGCATCGCGCGCTTCACCTGCAAGCGGCCTTTAACCGGCTCGAACGCTTCGAGACCGCGCTTGATGACGTCGAGCGAAACGCCTGCGGCAAGCGCTGCCGCGGTCGCCGCCATTGCGTTGCGCGCGTTGTGTTCGCCGAGCACGTTCAGCGCGATGTCGACCGCGCCCTGCGGCGTTTGCATGTGGACCGTCGTGCCTTCGAGCGTACCGGTGACGGCGGCCTGCGATGCATCGGCGGTCAGCGCGAAATCGATGATCGCGTTGCCGGTCGCGGCCGTGCGCCAGAAGACGGCGTACTGGTCGTCGGCGGGAAACACGGCCGTGCCGGTATCGCCTAGCGCATGAATGACCGATGCGTGCTCGAGCGCGACCGCTTCGACCGTCGCCATGAATTCCTGATGCTCGCGCTGCGCGTTGTTGACGACGGCGACATCCGGCGCGGCGATCTTGCCGAGCACTTCGGTTTCGCCCGGATGATTCATGCCCAGTTCGACGACCGCGAGCTTGTGCGACGCCTTCAGACGAAACAGCGTGAGCGGCAAGCCGATGTCGTTATTGAAGTTGCCCGCCGTCGCGAGGCGCGCTTCCTCGCCGACCGCAGCCGCGAAGATCGACGCGATCATCTCCTTGACCGTCGTCTTGCCGTTGCTGCCCGTGACCGCGACGAGCGGCATCGTGAAGCGCTTGCGCCAGCCGTGCGCCAACGCACCGAGCGCCGCGCGCGTGTCCTTTACCTTGATGACCGGAAGTGGCCAGGCACCGGAGTTGCTCGGGTCGCGTGACACGAGCGCAGCAGCCGCGCCGCTCTTCGCCACCTGATCGAGGAAATCATGCGCATCGAAGCGATCGCCCTTCACCGCGACGAACAGATCGCCGGCCTGCACGCCGCGGCTGTCCGTGACGACGCGCGCGATGGCGATACCCGCATCGCCCTTAAGGACGGCGCCGGGAATCATCGCGGCGGCTTCGCGCAAAGTGAACATCGTCATTCGCCGCCTCCGCGTTGTTGTGTGGCGCGTGCGGCCAGAGCGAGACGCGCGTGATCCTGATCCGAGAACGCGCGCTTCTTGCCCATGATTTCCTGCGTGGCTTCGTGCCCTTTTCCGGCGAGCACGACGACGTCCTCGCGCGCCGCACTTCGTATTGCTTGCAGAATCGCGCTCGCGCGGTCTTCGACGCGGCGCGCCTTCGCGGCTTCGCTCATGCCGGCGGCGATTTGATCGATGATCGCGACGGGATCTTCGCTGCGCGGATTGTCGCTCGTGATGACGACCTGATCCGCGAGGCGTTCGGCGATTTCGCCCATCAGCGGACGCTTGGTGGCGTCGCGGTCGCCGCCGCAGCCGAACATGCAGACGAGCTCGCCGCCGCGCGCCTCGGCGATCGGGCGCAGCGCGGTGAGGGTCTTGTCGAGCGCGTCGGGCGTGTGCGCGTAGTCGATCACGACGAGCGGCTCGTCGCTCTGAATGCGTCCGCCGAGACGCTCCATGCGGCCGTTGACCGATTCGAGCTTTTCGATGCGCGCGATGGCGGCATCGAACGGCACGCCCACTTCGAGCAGCACGCCGAGCACGGAAAGCAGATTGCTCACGTTGAACGTGCCGAGCGTGCCGACTTCGACATCGGCTTCGCCCCAGTCCGACGACAGATGAAACGCAGTGCCGGTCGCAGTCGCGCGGACTTGCGTTGCGAGCAGGAACGCGTCGGCGCTCGGCGCGGCATCGGCGGGCATCTCGACGCCGTAGGCAATCGTCCGCACCTTGCCGCGCAGCGATTCGATCAGACGCTGACCGGCCGCATCGTCGCGATTGACGATTGCCGTCTTCAGCGACGGCCACGCGAAAAGACGCGCCTTTGCCGCTTCGTACGCCTCGAACGTGCCGTGGTAGTCGAGATGATCCTGCGTGAGATTCGTGAAGATAGCGATATCGAAATCGACGCCGTTCACGCGCCCCTGATGCAGCGCATGCGACGACACTTCCATCGCGACGCCTTCCGCGCCCTGAGCTTTCAATTGCGCAAGATTGCGCTGAAGCTGCGGCGCGTCGGGCGTGGTGAAGCCGCTATGCACCAGTTTGCCCGGCATGCCGATGCCGAGCGTGCCGACGATCGCGCACGGACGGCCGAGCGCGGAGAGCGCAGTCGCGATCCATTGGCTGCACGAAGTCTTGCCGTTCGTGCCCGTCACGCCGACGGTAAGCATCGACGCGGTCGGCTCGCCGTACCACGCGGATGCGATCGGGCCCGCGAGTTCGTTCAGCGCCTTCACGGCGAGCGTCTTCGACGCGTCCGGCTTGCCCGCGAAATTCTCCGGCTGATAGAGCGCCGCAGCCGCGCCTGCGGCGAGCGCGGCGTCGAGATACGGACGGTTGTCCGCGCCGTCGACCGCATAGGCTAGAAACACGTCGCCGCTTTTGAGCGAGCGCGTGTCGGCGTGCAATTGCGCCTCGGGCTGCGCGTGGGCGCGCAGCCATTGAACGGCTTGTGATACGTCCTTTTGCATCTTGCTCTGTCGGGTTTGCGCGCTCATCGCACGACTCCCGGGTGCGTCTTCGTATTGCTCGACACCGCGAATTTCTTCGCGGTATTCGCGTTGTTCGTATTCGCCGGCTGCTTGGCGGCCGCTTGCGTGGCGGAGTTCGAATCGTCCGTCACGACCATTTGCTTCACTGGCATATCGGGCGGCACGTTCAGCGCGCGCAAGGTATCGCCGACGATGCCCGAGAACACCGGACCCGACACCTGACCGCCGAAGTGGCTGCCGACCGTCGGTTCATCCACCGATACGGCCACGACGATGCGCGGATTCGGCATCGGCGCCATGCCGACGAACGATGCCCGGTACTTCGAATGGTCGTAGCCGTGGCCCGCATGCTTGTACGCCGTGCCCGATTTGCCGCCGACGCGATAGCCGGCCACCGCCGCATCCGGCGACGTGCCGCCCTTCGACACGACGGTTTCGAGCATCGCACGCACTTCGCGCGCGGTAGTCGGCGAAAACACTTGCTGACCGAGCGGCGGCTGATCGCCCGCTGTGCGGAAAATCGAGACCGGCAGGATCTTGCCGTCGTTCGCGATCGCCGTGTACGCGCGCCCGAGCTGGAACAGCGACACGGACAGGCCGTAGCCGTACGACATCGTCGCCTGCTCGATGCGTCGCCAGCTCTTCCACGGGCGCAGACGCCCGGTCACGGCGCCCGGAAAACCGACTTTCGGCGCCTGACCGAGCCCGATGCTCGTGTACATGTTCCACATTTCCTCGGGACGCAATTGCATCGCAATTTTGGTCGCGCCGATATTGCTCGACTTCTGAATCACGCCGCCGACGGTGAGCGTGCCGAAGCCAGAATCGTCCGTAATGCGGGCGCCGTCGAGCACGAACACGCCGCCGCCCGTTTCGACGAGCGTATTCGGCGTCACCCGATGCAGATCGAGCGCGAGCGAAACGGTGAACGGCTTCATGATCGAGCCCGGCTCGAAGGTGTCCGTGAGAATGCGGTTGCGCAACTGCTCGCCGGTCATCCGCGAACGATCGTTCGGGTTGTACGTGGGATAGTTGACGAGCGCGAGCACTTCGCCCGTCTTCACGTCGATGACCATTGCCGCGCCGGCCTTCGCCTTCGTCTTCTCGACGGCGGCCTTCAGGTTCGTGTACGCGATGTACTGAATCTTGCTGTCGATCGAAAGTTCGACGTCCGCGCCGTTGTGCGGCACGACTTGCTCGTCGACGTCCTCGACGATATGGCCCATGCGGTCCTTGATGACGCGGCGCATGCCCGGCGTGCCGGCGAGGACGTTCTGGTCGCCGAGTTCGACGCCTTCCTGTCCCTTGTCTTCAATGTTAGTAAAGCCGATCAGGTGCGCGGTGATTTCGCCTTCCGGATAGAAGCGCTTGTATTCGCCGCGCGAATAGATGCCGGGAATGTCGAGCGCGGCGACCTTCTGCGCGACTTCGAGCGGCACCTGGCGCTTCACATAGACGAAGGTCTTGTCCATCGAGAGCTTCGCGCGAAGCTCTTTTTCCGGCATTTCGAGAAGTTTGGACAATTGCGCGAATTTGTCCGCGCCGAGATCGTTCGGCACGGCTTCGGGAATCGCCCAGATGGCCTTCACCGGCAAACTCGTTGCGAGCACGAGGCCGTTACGGTCGCGAATCTGCCCGCGCGTCGCAGGCATTTCGAGCGTGCGCTGATAGCGGCTTTCGCCCTGTTTCTTGAAGAACGCGTTGCCCGGGCCCTGAATCCAGAACGCGCGCCCGGCCAGCGCGACGAACGCCATGAATAGCAGGAACACGACGAGCTTCGAGCGCCACATGGGCAGGCGCACGGCGAGAAGCGGATTCGGCGTGTGAGCGATGTCTTTCTGCTTCGCGGACTTTTTCATCGCTTGGCTCCGCGTGCAGGCGGCGCCGACGCCGGCAGCGGCGGCGGCATGGGTGCGTCGGCGGCCTTGTTGGCGGCCGTGTCGTAGGTGAGATATTGCGTTCGGCCGGTCGTCACGGGCTGCATTTTCAGTGAGTTGGTGGCCAACTGCTCGATGCGCGATGTCTTCGACAACGCGCTCTGCTGGTACTGCAACTGCGCGTAATCCTGTTGCAGTTGACGCTCTTGCGATTGCGCCCTTTGCAAGTCGATGAAAATCTCCCGCTGCTGATTGGTGGAGCTGACGACCGACAGCGCGCACCCGAGCACGATGATGAGCAGGAAGATATTGAGGCGATTCATGGCGCGATCCGCTCGGCGATACGCATCACCGCGGAACGGGCGCGCGGGTTATCGGCGACTTCGGCATCACTCGGAAACACGCGGCCGACCACGCGCAGCGGCGGGCTGGGAAGATCGACCGCGCGGATCGGCAAACGACGGTCCACCGCCGGCGCGCTCGCGTGCGCCTGCATGAACCGCTTGACGATCCGGTCTTCGAGTGAATGAAAGCTGATCACGACCAGCCGCCCCCCTTGCTCCAACAATGCCAATGCCGATTCGAGTACTACCTGCAGCTCCGCAAGCTCTTGATTGACGTGAATCCGTATAGCCTGAAAGGTGCGAGTTGCCGGGTCCTTGCCCTTTTCACGGGTTTTGACGACGTGACCCACGATTTCGGCAAGCTCGCGCGTGCTGTCGAGAGGCCCAAGACGGTCGGACTCTGCCCGGCGAGCAACAAGCGCCTTTGCAATCTGAAAAGCAAACCGTTCTTCCCCATAATCTCTGATGACCTCCGTGATTTCCTGCACCGTGGCACGCGCGAGCCACTCTGCCGCCGACTCGCCCCGAGTCGGGTCCATCCTCATGTCGAGCGGACCTTCTGCGCGGAAGCTGAAGCCGCGCTCCGGGTCGTCCACCTGCGGCGACGACACGCCTAGGTCCAGCAACACGCCCGACACCCGCCCTACTCCGCGCTCGCTCGCCGCGTCGCGCAACGCCGCGAAGCTGTCGTGCACGATCGAAAAGCGCGAATCCTGAATCTGTTGCGCCGTGGCGATCGCGAGAGGATCCTTGTCGAAGGCGATCAGCCGCCCCGCGTCACCCAGTCGCTGCAAAATCGCCCGGCTATGACCGCCGCGCCCGAAAGTGCCATCTATATAGATGCCGTCCGCGCGCGTGAGCAGCCCGTCTACCGCTTCCTTCAGCAGCACCGTGCGATGCTGCAGTTCATTTCCCATCGCAGGAGCCATGTTGTTCAGCGCCGCGTCAGAAAGTGAAGTTTTTCAGCGCGTCGGGCATGCCCTGCGCCATGGCCGCAGCTTCCTTCGCCGCGTAAGTCTGCGAGTCCCACAACTCGAAGTGCGCGCCCATGCCGAGCAGCGTCACTTCTTTTTCCAGCGACGCGGCAGCGCGCAGCTCGGGCGAGACCAGCACGCGCCCGTTGCCGTCGAGTTCGACATCCATTGCATTACCGAGAAAGATGCGCCGCCACCACATGGCTTCCATCGGAAGCGCGGCGACCTTGGCGCGGAAGACTTCCCACTCCGGGCGGGGAAAGAGCAACAGGCATCCATCCGGGCTCTTCGTGAGCGTCACCCGGCCTTCTGCCTGCCCTTGCAGCGCTTCCCGATAGCGCGACGGAACCGACATCCGCCCTTTCGCATCGAGCGTCAGCGCCGACGCCCCTTGGAACACTCGCCCTTCTCCCCGTTTTCGGACGCCCACCACGACGCCCGTCCCTCTCCAGTTTTGCTCGAAAATGGGTTGTGAATCACACAAAAGACCACTTTCTCACACTGTCTCCCACTTTAGAGGAACGCATTTCCTCGGTCAAGACGCGCACCTTTTTTTCGAGTGCTTTTTATTTGCTAGAACAAGGACTTAGCGCAGGAGCTTGAAGTAACGGCAAAAGAGAAAACCGTTATGAATTAGAGAGCTAGTGCGGGATGTGAAGGTAGTACGTGAAAAGAGCAGGCGAAATGAGGGAAATGTAACGGTTCTTACAGCCGTTTTTTGATTCGATGATGAGTTTCGGCGGCGAATGCCTCGCTCGACCCGGCAAGCGAGCGAACGAGGCTTTGTCACACTATATGTAATAGGCCGTGCGCGTCATGACTTTGGAAGCTGCGCGCATCAACGCGCGCACCGGAAACGGAACCTCGCTCCCACCGGCGCCGATGGCTGCTGCGGCGTGCGCGCTTTCATCGAGACGCATTTGCTCGACGATCGCGCGGGATGCGTGATCGTTGACGGGCAAGGTCTTCATGTGGCCATCGAGATGCTGCTCGACCTGACGCTCGGTTTCGGCCATGAAGCCGAGACTCGCGCGATCGCCGAAGCGCCCCGCGACGAAACCGATCGCCAGCGCACCCGCGTACCACAACGGGTTCAGCAGGCTCGGCCGCGATTCCAGATCTTTCAGCCGCGTCGATGTCCACGCGAGATGGTCTTCCTCTTCACGCGCCGCTCGCTCGAAACTGGCCTTGAGCTCGGGCGAGCTTGTGGCGAGCTTCTGCGCCTGATAAAGCGCTTGCGCGCAGACTTCGCCAACGTGATTCACGCGCATCAGTCCGGCCGAATGGGCGCGTTCTTCTTCGGTGAGTTGCGATTGTTCCGAGAGGACATCGCCGGTCGCGTCCAGAGGCGACATCGTCGATTCAGGAATCGGACGCGACATGCGGCTCACGCCCGTCATGGACCGCAAGCCTCGATCGAATTCGCTGATGACTTCATCGAGCGTCATGGTGTCACCTCTCTCTTCATGGTCCGCAGACGGAGCGGACGCTCGCGGAAAACGCGAATTTTAGCGCACATCGACTGGCGCCGAAGGGGCGCGGGCTTGCCGGATACCGCGTTCAGCGGCCACGGAACATGTGCGATTTCTCCGGATTACAGGCTCGAAGTCTGATCGCGAATATGGCACCAACCTGACACCGTCGACCGCCCGATCGCCCCTTATGGAGCACCTGTTTTGGTAATTAGGGCAAACACGGGTCGCAAATATCCTGCAAAACCAACATTTTAGCGCCTGTTGCGTAAACGTCACATGAGTCCGGCGGACCAGCCCCTTTTCCTTTGTCCGTTAAAGCCTCTTTGTTACATTACGTGTCACCTTCGTTAAGAAGCAGGCAGGGACCGTCAACACACTGGCGCTAAGAACAGTGACCTTGCCAAAAGTCGCAAACACTCCTTGGAGATTCAATCAATGAAAAAGTCGCTTCTCGCTCTCGCCGCACTGGGCGCATTCGCAGGCGCCGCACATGCGCAGAGCAGTGTGACGCTGTACGGCATCATCGACGCTGGCTTCGCGTACAACAACAACAGCAACGGCCAAAAGCTGTACTCCATGAACAGCGGCAACCTGCAAGGTAGCCGTTGGGGCCTGCGCGGCACGGAAGACCTCGGTGGCGGTCTGAAGGCCATCTTCGTGTTGGAAGGCGGCTTCAACGTGTTCAACGGCCAGCTGGGCCAAGGCGGCGACCTGTTCGGCCGCCAGGCTTATGTCGGTCTGGGCTCGACGCAATTCGGTACGGTCACGCTGGGTCGCCAGTACGACTCCGTGGTTGACTACACCGGCGCATTCGAAGTCGGTAGCCAGTGGGCGTCGTACTTCGGCGCGCACCCGGGCGACCTGGACAACATGAACAACTCGAATCGCGTGAACAACGCGATCAAGTACACGAGCGCGAACTACGCCGGCTTCACGTTCGGCGGCCTGTACAGCCTCGGCGGCCAAGCTGGCCAGTTCAACCGCAACCAGATCTGGTCGGTTGGTCTCGGCTACTCGCAGGGTCCGCTGCAATTGGGCGCGGGCTACTTGAACGTCAAGGACCCGAACTACTCGTTCTTCGGCAACAACGCCACGAGCCGCAACGCTGCCACGACGCCTACGGCTTCGAACATGTCGAGCCGCGTGTACTCGGGCTTCGCATCGGCCAAGACGCAGCAAGTCATCTCGGCTGGCGGTGCTTACACGTTCGGCGCAGCGACCATCGGCGCGACGTATAGCAACACGCAGTTCAAGGACGTCAACAACGAAGCAGGCGCTGGCCTGAACCCGGCTGGCTACACGGGCGGCTCGGGCAAGTTCCATAACGCCGAAATCAACTTCAAGTATCAGCTGACCCCGGCCCTGCTGCTGGGCGTGGCATATGACTACACGAAGGGTTACGGCCTGGCCGATGCCAAGTACCACCAAGGCATGCTCGGCGCGGACTACTTCCTGTCGAAGCGCACGGACGTGTACATCGACGGTATCTACCAGCACGCAAGCGGCACGGATTCGTTGAACCGCCCTGCGGTTGCGAACATCAACGGCCTGTCGGCGTCGTCGACGTCGAACCAGGTTGCCGCTGTTGTCGGTATCCGCCACAAGTTCTAATAAGGTCGTAACAAAGCAGTACGCACTGAAAGGCGCCTTCGGGCGCCTTTTTTTCGTTCCGCTGCGGGCAACAAAAAAGCCTTCGCATCTCGCGACACGAAGGCTTTTCGCTTTGGACGCGCAGCCGCTACGCGCGGCCGTCGCGCAATTCGCGCCGCAAGATCTTGCCGACATTGCTTTTCGGCAACTCGTTGCGGAACTCGATCATGCGCGGACGCTTGTAGCCGGTCAGCCGTTCCCTGCAGTACGCGATGACATCCGCTTCCGTCAGGCTCGCATCCTTGCGCACGATGAAGAGCTTCACCGCTTCGCCCGACGCCTGATCCTTCACGCCCACCGCGGCAACTTCGAACACGCCGGGCAGCATCGCGACAACATCTTCAATCTCGTTCGGATACACGTTGAAGCCGGAGACGAGAATCATGTCCTTCTTGCGATCGACGATCTTCACGTAGCCGCGCTCATCGAGCACGCCGACGTCGCCTGAGCGGAAGAAGCCGTCGGGGGTCATCACCTTCGCGGTTTCGTCGGGACGATTCCAGTAGCCCGCCATCACCTGCGGGCCGCGAATGCAGATCTCGCCGGGCTGGCCGAGCGGCACTTCGTTGTTGTCGTCGTCGCGGATGGAGATTTCCGTGGACGGAAGCGGCAAGCCGATCGTGCCCGTGTATTCGGTCGCCGTCACCGGATTGCAGGTCACGCACGGCGAGGTTTCGGACAAGCCGTAACCCTCGACGATCGGCACGCCGGTCGCCGCGAACCAGCGCTTCGCGACGGCTTCCTGCACGGCCATCCCGCCGCCGTTCGCAGCGATGAGCTTCGAGAAATCGAGCTTGTTGAAGTCTGGATGATTCAACAACGCGTTGTAGAGCGTGTTGACGGCCGGGAATGTGTTGATGGGAACGCCCTTCAGTTCCTTGATGGTTCCGGCGATATCTCGCGGGTTCGGTATCAGCACGCCAAGGCCGCCGGTACGGATCGTGAGCATGCCGCAGACCGTCAGCGCGAAGATGTGATAAAGCGGCAGCGCGACCACGCAAACGAACTGATCGATGTCGGGACGGCGCTTGCGGGCCGGGTCGAGCCACACTTCTGACTGCAGCGTGTTCGCGATCAGATTGCGATGCGTGAGCGTCGCGCCTTTCGCGACGCCCGTCGTGCCGCCGGTGTACTGCAGGAACGCGACGTCATCGGGACTTTGGGTGACCGGCTGGAGCGTGCCGCGGCCGCCTTCGCTCAGCGCTTCGTTGAAGCGGACGCTGCCAGGCAGTTTCCACTCTGGCACCATCTTCTTCACGCTGCGCACGACGAAGTTGACGAGCACCCCTTTCAAACCCATGAGATCGCCCATCGCCGCGACGACGATATGTTTGATCGCCGTGTTCTTGACGACCGCCTGCAACGTGCCGGCGAAATTCTCCAAAATGACGATTGCTTCCGCGCCGCTGTCCTTGAGCTGATGCTCGAGTTCGCGCGGCGTGTAAAGCGGATTCACGTTGACGACAATGTAACCCGCGCGCAATACCGCCGCGATCGCGATCGGATACTGCAGCACGTTCGGCATCATCAGCGCGACGCGCGCGCCCGGCTTCATTCCTCGCTTCTGGAACCACGCGGCCAGCTTTCTCGCCATCGCGTCGAGTTCGGCGTACGTGATCGCCTGGCCCATGCACACGAACGCGCGGCGATCGCGATTCGCGCGAAAGCTGTCCTCGAGCAGCTCCGAAACGGACCGATACGCGGATGGATCGATCTCCGCAGGCACGCCGGCCGGGTAAGACTTCAGCCAGGGTTTCTCCATACGGCGTCTCCTTTATATGATTTTAGAATGATCGTGCGGAAACGAGATCCTAGCTTTTCGGCCGGTCTCCGACAATCGGGTTAGACGCCTTCCACCAAACCCGTCCGAGTCCGCCGCTCCGAAGCTTGTCAATGCATTGGCTCCACTTCCACCAGGCAGTCGTAAAACGTCGCCGAGCCCCCGAGGTCGGTCAGCGCCTGACTCGTCACCTGATTGGCGTTGCGGCCATCGGGAGACAACTTCTTCCACCAGATCGACAAGCCGACGACGACGCCTTCGCGCGGGCGTTCCGTCACCCGCGGGCCGGCCTGCATACTAACCCGAAACGTGTAGATGCGGACGACAGAGGCATACGCGATGTCGCGGCCGTGCGGGTCGGCGGGGTGT
>NZ_JALQEK010000014.1:0-3549 GCF_023630765.1 Caballeronia sp. ATUFL_F2_KS9A
CGGCCGGCCCCCGCCGGCGCGCCATCTTTAGGGGGGGGCCCCCCACCCAAAAAAAAAACCCCCCCCCCCCCCCCCCCCCCCCCCCCCCCCCCGCCCCGCCCCCGCCCCCCCCCCCCCCCCCGGGCCTGCATCGAACCGCGATCGTTGAAGATGCGCACGACTGCGCCATCGGCGATGGCGCGCGCTTGCGCGTCGGCGGGGTGAATATCGAGATGCGGTTCGCGCTCCGCCGCCCGCAGACTTTCGATGTTCACGAAACTGCTGTTCAGGAAGTTGCGCGCGGGCGGCGAAATCATCGCGAGCGGATAGCGGGCCGCCAGATCCGGCGATCCGTCCGCAGACTCGTACGGCGGCAGGTAATCGGGCAACGGATCGAGACCTTCGCGTTTCAGGCGCTCGCTGTAGAACTCGCATTTTCCCGACGGGGTGCGGAACCCGCCTTCGGCCAGCGGCGCTTCTGCGATTCCGAGCTTCAGCCAGCCGGACGCCTTCAACGTGTCCCAGCTCTGACCTTCGAGCGTCGGGTCGTTCCAGCGGAATGCCTTCGATGCGATCTGCTCGTCGGTCTCGAAAAGCGCCGGCTCGGTAAGGCCCAGGGCGCGTGCGAGTCCGCGGAATATTTCAGTGTTCGGGCGCGCTTCGCCGACGGGTGGAATCGCCGGCAGATTCGCCATTACGTGCGTGTGCCCGTAGGACTTGTGGACGTCGAGATGCTCGAGCTGCGTCGTCGCGGGAAAGACGAGGTCCGCGTAATCGGCGGTATCTGTCTGGAAGTGTTCGAGCACGATCGTGAACAGATCCTCGCGCGCGAAGCCCGCCTCGACTTTCGCCGAATCGGGCGCGACCGCAACGGGATTCGAGTTGTAGACGATCAGCGCTTCGATCTTCGGCCCGAATGCTTCGTCGCCCGGATGCAGCAACGCGTCGCCGATCGCGTTCATGTTGATCGCGCGCGGAAGCTTCGAGGGCCAGCCCGGCAGCAAATCGGGACGCTCGAGCGCGGTGCCGTCGATCGGCGCCCAGCCGGACGACGAAAGCAGCAGGCCTCCGGCGCGCTCGCGCCACGCGCCAGTCAACGACGGCAAGCAAGCAATCGCCCGCACGGCATTGCCGCCACCGCGCACGCGCTGCATGCCGTAATTGAGGCGAATTGCGGCCTTCTTCGTCGATCCGAAAGCACGGGCGAGTTCGATAACGACCTTTTCGTCGATGCCGCAAATCTGCGCCACGCGCGAAGCCGGATACTGGGCCGCGCGCGCCGCAAGTTCATCGAAGCCGACGGTATGCGCGCTCACATACTCGTGATCGATGAAATTCTCGCGGATCAACACGTCGATCATGCCGAGCGCGAGCGCGGCGTCGGTGCCCGGGCGCAACGCGATGTGCTGATGGCACTTCTCTGCCGTGAGCGACTTGTACGGATCGATCGCGATCAGCTTCGCGCCACGACGCTTTGCCTCCTGCGCGCGCGTCCAGAAGTGCAGGCTCGACGCGATCGGATTCGCGCCCCAGATCAGAATCAGCTCGCTCTCTTCGTAATACTCCGAATGCATTCCGAGGCTCGCGCCGTACGTGTAGCGCAGGCCGGCGGCGCCCGCGGCCGCACAAATCGTGCGTTCGAGTCGCGATGCGCCAAGCACGTTGAAGAATCGGGCAGCGACGCTTTCGCCTTGCACCAGGCCCATCGTGCCCGCGTAACTGTATGGAACGATGGCTTCAGGCGCGCGCCGGGCGATAGGCTGCAGGCGTTCGGCGGCGAGTCGCAATGCTTCGTCCCAGCCGATCGGCTCAAATCGGCCCTCGCCCTTTTTGCCGATTCGACGCAACGGAGTCAGAAGACGATCCTTGTGATGCGTACGCTCGGCATAGCGCGTGACCTTTGTGCACAACACACCTTGCGTCGGTGGATGATCAGGTTCGCCGCTGACTTTGACCGCTTTTCCATCCTTGACCGTTACGCGCATCGCGCAAGTATCGGGGCAATCGTGCGGGCACACGGCTCGGGCAAACTCGGCTGGAGCGTTCATCGGAAAGTCCGTAAATCGAAGTAAAAGCGGCAGATGACGGAATTCTATTACGGCCGCTATGCGATCGACCGTCCGATGGCGCAAATAGCGGCGGCGTAGAATGGAACGAGCAGGCGCGGTCAATACGCGCAATCCGAATTCAAACGTGAGAGCAGTTGAAATGAATCTGATCCCAGAAATCGAAGCATCGCACGACGAGATCAAGACGCTCCGACGAACGATCCATGCCCATCCCGAATTGCGCTATGAAGAGGTTGGCACCGCAAAACTGGTTGCCGAGAGCCTCGAAAGTTGGGGAATTCAAGTGCATCGGGGATTGGGCAAGACAGGCGTCGTCGGCGTGTTGAAGCGCGGCGCCGGCAGCGCCTCGATCGGGCTGCGCGCGGATATGGACGCGCTGCCCATTCAGGAATTGAACACTTTCGGACATCGATCGACGAACGACGGCCGTATGCATGCCTGCGGCCACGATGGTCATACGGCGATGCTGCTCGGCGCGGCGAAATATCTGGCCAAGCACGGCAAATTCGATGGGACGGTCGTCTTCATCTTTCAACCGGCTGAAGAAGGCGGCGCGGGCGCGAAGGCCATGATCGAAGATGGTCTTTTCAAGCGGTTTCCGGTCGATGCGGTGTTCGGCATTCACAACTGGCCTGGCATTCCGGCGGGGCATTTCGGTGTCGTCGAAGGGCCGATCATGGCTTCGAGCAACGAGTTTCGCATCGCCATTCGAGGAACCGGTTCGCACGCGGCCTTGCCACATAACGGGCGCGACCCCGTTTTTACGGCGGTTCAGATCGCGAACGGGCTTCAGAGCATCATCACGCGAAGCAAGAAGCCGATCGATACGGCCGTGCTTTCCATTACGCAGATTCACGCTGGCCAGGCTGCCAATGTGGTGCCCGATCAGGCTTGGCTCGGAGGAACTGTGCGTACTTTTACGGTGGAGACGCTCGATCTGATCGAGGCGCGCATGCGCAAAATCGCCGATGCAACCGCAGCGGCCTACGACTGCGAGGTGGAAATTCATTTCCACAGAAACTATCCGCCGACGATCAATTCGCCTGAAGAGGCAAGATTCGCGGCGGAAGTTATGGCAGAAGTGGTGGGCAAGGATAAGGTCGATAGCGCCGTCGAGCCGACGATGGGCGCCGAGGACTTTTCGTTCATGCTTCTCGAAAAGCCCGGATGTTATGCGTTTCTAGGTAACGGCGACGGCGGGCACCGGGAGCAAGGACACGGCGCGGGGCCGTGCATGTTGCACAACGCCAGCTACGACTTTAATGATGATTTGTTATCGATCGGATCGTCGTACTGGGTAAGACTGGCGGAGAAATTCCTCGCCCGTTGATGGTCGCCGTTACGCCTCTGCTGGCTTAATTGCGATTTAGATTTTCACGCCCCAACGCAAAAACCCCACCTTTTGGGGTGGGGTTTTTGTTTGAAGCATGAGGAGCCTGACGATTACCTACTTTCACACGGGTATCCGCACTATCATCGGCGTGGAGTCGTTTCACGGTCC